>JAAURO010000085.1 GCA_012032215.1 Limnobacter sp. | reverse complement strand
AACGGGTTTTTGCCCGGCCCGGCTTGAGCCGGGAGCCAGCAGGCACCCCGTCTGGCAGCTACCACATCAACAAGCCTGCCATTTGGGGCCACAAAGACCACCACATCAACCAGCGACTGGTGTCCCCGAATGCCATCCGAGTGTGCGAAACTCTTCAAAGCAAAGGCTTTAAGGCATTTGTGGTGGGCGGTGCGGTGCGCGATTTACTACTGGGCATGCGACCCAAAGATTTCGATGTGGCCACCAATGCCAAACCCGAGCAAGTGCGCCAAGCCTTCCGCCGGGCGCGCATTATCGGCAGGCGCTTTCAGATTGTGCATGTCATGTTTGGGCCAGAAACCATTGAGGTATCTACCTTCCGAGCCTTGGCGCAAAGCGGCATCGACACCGACGAACACGGCCGCGTGCTACGCGACAACGTGTTTGGTCAACAAGACGAAGACGCCACCCGCCGCGACTTCACCATCAACGCCATGTACTACGACCCCAAAACAGAAACCGTTTGGGACTACCACCACGGCATGGAAGACCTGCGTGCACGCACCCTGCGCATGATTGGAGACCCCTCCACCCGCTACCGCGAAGACCCGGTACGCATGATGCGCGTGGTGCGTTTGCCGGCAAACTGAACCTGCAAATCGACCCGCCCACCCGCGAGCCCATTGCCGAACTGGCCGACCTGATTGGCAATGTGCCACCCGCCCGCCTGTTCGATGAAATGCTCAAGCTGTTGTGCAGCGGCTCTGCGCTGGCCTGCCTGACCGGCTTGCGTAAAGCAGGCTTGCACCACGGCCTGTTTCCCCTGCTCGACGACATTCTAGACAACCAGCGGGGCACGCCCTTTATTACCGAAGCCCTGCGCCGCACCGATGAACGCGTGCGCAACGAAAACGCCTGAGCAACGGCTTTTTGTTTGCCTGCCTGATGTGGCATCTGGTGCTGGATCGCTGGGAAAGCAAAACAGCCAAAGGCGAACAACGCTTTCCGGCCCTGTTTGAAGCCATCGATGAAATTCTGAACGAGCAATACGAACGCACGGCCATGCCCAGGCGCATTACCGGCGACATGCGTGAAATATGGGTGTTTCAGCCCCGTTTTGAAAAACGCACCGGAAAACAACCCTTTCGCATGGTCGAACAAACCAGATTTCGCGCAGCGCTGGATTTTTTCGAACTGCGGGCCCATGCGGGCGAAGTAAACACCTCCCTTGCCCAGTGGTGGCGCAATTTTTACGAAGCAGACAACACCACCCGCCAAACCATGCTGGACACCCTCAAAGATCAACCCGAAGACACCCAGCAAGGCACATCCGCAACCAAGAGCGCACCCCGTAAAAAACGCCGCCGTCGTAAAACTCCAACCACTGCCCCCAGCGAGGACCGCCCATGATCCCCATCGATCCCAGCAACCCGGTTACCCCTATCGATCCCGTACCGTCCAGCGACTCACTAAGCACTGCCGTGGAACAAAGTGACGAAGGCGAATGGGCCAGCGGAAGCGGAACCACCTGCTACCTGGGTCTGGGTGGCAATCTGGGCAACCCCATGCAATTGTTCGATGCCGTGGTAGAAGACATCTCCCGCTGGCCGCAAGCCAACATGGTGTGCGAAAGCCCGCGCTACCAAAGCCAACCCCTGAATGCACCCGGCCCCCAATACACCAACTCGGTGATTGAACTGGTCTGGTCCGGCTCCCCCGACGACCTGCTGCAAGCCTGTCTGAACCTGGAAGCGATGCACGGCCGCACACGCACCACCAAAAACGCACCGCGCACCGTTGATCTGGATTTGCTGTTGTTTGGTCAGGCCATCATCCAGACCACCGATCTTACCGTCCCCCACCCCCGCATGCACCTGAGGCGTTTTGTGCTCGAACCCCTGCAGCAACTCAACCCTGGCCTGGACATTCCCATCCACGGCCCCGTGCGCACGCTGCTGCAAGCCACACTGAACCAACCGTTGTGGCCAGCTGGCCAGTAGGAGACCCACTTGCTCTCAGAGAAGTACCGCCACATTGTTATAGAAGGCCCGATTGGCGTGGGAAAAACCTCGCTTGCACGGCTGATTGCCCAACGCTTTAAAGCCGAACTGCTGCTGGAGCGCCCCGAAGACAACCCTTTTCTGGAAAAGTTTTACCAAGACACAGCCAGGCATGCCCTGCCCACACAGCTGTTTTTTTTGTTTCAGCGGATTGGTCAATTGCGCGACCTGGCGCAAAGAGACCTGTTCGAAACCATGGTGGTCAGCGACTTTCTGCTGGAAAAAGACCGGGTGTTTGCAAGCCTTACCCTGGATGAAGAAGAGCTTAAGCTGTACCAGCAAATCTACAGGCACCAAAGCCCACGCAGTACTGCGCCCGATTTGGTCATTTATCTGCAAGCCCCGGCGCACACGCTGATGGAACGCGTGCAACGCCGCGCCAAAGCCTACGAAACAGCCATCACCGAAAACTACCTGCGCGATTTAAACGAAGCCTACAGCCGGTTTTTTTACCACTACGACCACGCCCCTTTGCTTATTGTGAACACTGAACATCTGAACCCGGTGGATCACCCCGAAGACCTCGACCTGCTGCTCAACCAGATAAGCGCAATGAAAGGCAGGCGCGAATTCTTTAACTGGTCCGAGTAACCTCACAGGCTCAAAAAAAACGGGTGCGCACGCTTGTATGCGCAGAATCAAGTACTCTGGCAAGTTTATACGCCCTTACAATTACAGCAATCATGACCAAGCAAATCTGCATCATCGGGGGCAGCTTCGATCCCATTCACATGGGCCACCTGCAAATGGCCCGGTCGGCCCAAGCCCAATGCCTGGCCGATGAAGTGTGGTTTCTACCCGCCGGACAACCCTGGCAGAAAAAAGGCCAACTGGTTGCAAGCCCCGTAGAAAGACTGCACCTTACGCAAATGGCCATTGAAGGGGTGCGCTCGTGGCGGGTTGAACCCTGCGAAACAGAAAGCGCCGAACCAAGCTGCACCGCCAACACCCTGCAGGCACTGGCCGAAGCCCATCCCGATTACCAGTTTAATTTTGTGATTGGTGCCGACCAGCTGGCCAACCTGACCACCTGGAAATACTGGCAAAGCCTTTTTGATTACGCCCGCATTGGCGTGGTAGACCGTTCAGATTGGGGTGATTTCAAAGCCCCAGCCCCGCTTAAAAGACACCTCATTCACAACCGCCTGTTTCGCATCCCCATGCCAGCAGTCAACATCAGCTCCAGCGAGATACGCAGGCTCTTTGGGGTACTCCATCACAGCAACCCCAAAGTAGTAGAGACCGCCCGACTGAAGCTGGAAACCGTGCTGCCAAGCCGCGTGTGGGGCTATCTGCAACGCCACGAAATTTATGGTCGCCCAGTGGAGTAAATCTTGCTAAAATGCAAGCGTTACAACCACTTTCGAGACCGAATGGACCTACGCAAGCAGCAACGCATCGTCATTGATGCCCTTGAAGATGTCAAAGCCCAGGACATCGCCGTCTACGACACCACAGAAATCAGCAACTCCTTCGACAGGGTTATTCTCGCAACCGCCTCCTCCAACCGCCAAACGCGTGCACTGGCCAGCCATGTGCGCGATATCGCCAAAGAAAATGGCGCCGAAATCATTGGCATTGAAGGCGAAGACAGCGGCGAATGGGTACTGGTAGACCTCGGCGATATTGTGGTCCACATCATGCAACCCGCCATTCGCCAGTACTACAACCTGGAAGAACTGTGGGGTGGCAAGCCCGTGCGGGTCAAGCTCAATCCGCTTAGCCAGTCCAAGCCAGCCGCTGGTTCGGAACACAGGCCCATGGCTGCTTGATTCACCTGTCCTTCTTCCGCATTTTTGTGCCTTGAAAATCACCCTGATTGCCTTGTCGCACAAGCTGGAACCCTGGGCCAGCCAGGGTGCGGCACAGTTTATAAAGCGCCTTCCGCCCGACTGGAAGCTGGATATCAAAGAACTGAAGCCCGAAGACCGGGCAAGCGGCAAGCCCACCCCAGTGCTACTTGCCAGTGAAGCCGGGCGCATACGGGCCGCCATTCCAAAGGGCGCCCAATTGGTGGGGCTGGATGAACGCGGCACAAGCCTGACCAGCCATCAACTGGCAAGCACCCTGGGAAAGTGGCACGATTTGGGCATGCACCTGTGCCTGCTTATTGGCAGTGCAGACGGGCTGGACCCCACCCTGAAACAGGAATGCCAGGCACTCTGGAAGCTGTCTGACCTTACCCTGCCCCACGCCTTGGCACGGGTGCTGGCTACTGAAGCACTCTACCGTGCATGGTCTATTCTGGCAGGGCACCCTTACCACCGCGATTAACCCACAGCCGCCTGACAGCCGCTACAATACTGGCATGCACACACCCTGTTCTTCCGCCTTTGGCGCGCAACTCGCCCGCGCAGCCGACTTGCCCACACACCTCTGGCTGGCATCCAAAAGCCCCCGCCGCCTTGCCTTGCTGCGCACACTGGGCATAGAACCCACCGTTTTTCTGGCACAACAGGGTGAGCAGGCAGAAGCGCTTGAAGAAGTGCAGCAACACGAAGCACCTGTTCCTTATGTGCAACGGGTAACCCGCTTAAAGCTAGACAGCGCCATGCGCAACCTCAAGCAGCACACGCCCGAACTGGTTTTGGCTGCCGACACCACCGTGGCACTGGGCAACACCATTCTTGGAAAACCTGAAAACGCCGAGCAGGCCCGCGCCATGCTGCATCTGCTTTCCGGGCAAACGCACCAGGTGCACACCGCGGTGGCAGTGGGCAACCTGATCAGCCATGCTGTGGCGTGTGTGGTGCAAACTTCGGAAGTAGAGTTTGCCACGCTGCCTGCCACCTTCATTGAAGCCTACATTGCCAGCGGCGAGCCTTTCGACAAAGCCGGAGGTTATGGCATACAGGGTGTCATTGCGCAGTATGTACGCACCCTTTCTGGCAGCCACTCTGGCATCATGGGTTTACCGCTGCACGAAACAGCCACCCTGCTAAAAACACTGGCCACACCACACCCCCATGATCAACGAACAAATACTGGTTAACGTCACCCCGCAAGAAACACGGGTTGCCATTGTGCAACACGGTGCAGTCCAGGAACTGCATCTGGAGCGCTCGTCTGCCCGTGGCATTGTGGGCAATATTTATTGGGGCAAAATAGTACGTGTGCTGCCGGGCATGCAGTCTGCGTTTGTCGACATTGGCCTGGAACGCGCCGCGTTTTTGCATGTGGCCGACCTGTGGGAGCACCGGGCATGGCAACACAACCCAAACCGCCAAAATGGCACCGGCACCGCCACCCATCGAAAAATGATTTTCGAAGGGCAATCCATTTTGGTGCAGGTCAGCAAAGACCCTCTCGGCACCAAGGGTGCCCGGCTTACCACACAAATAAGCCTGGCAGGGCGCATGCTGGTGCACCTGCCGCAAGACCCGCACATCGGGGTGTCGCAGCGCATAGAAGGTGAGACCGGACGCGAGCAGCTTCGCAACCGGATTGTATCGCTGTTGCCAGCAGGAGCCTCGGGAGGTTTTATTGTGCGCACCCATGCCGAAGCCGCCAGCGATTCCGAACTCAAAGCCGATCTGGATTATTTGCAAAAACGCTGGCAAGAAATTTTGCAGGCCACCCGTGTAACTCCCCCGCAAAGCCTGATCTACGAAGACCTGAATCAGGCCCAGCGCGTGGTACGCGATTTGGTATGTGCCGACACCCAAAACATCCTGATTGACTCACAGGAAACGTTTCAGCAACTACAGGCTTTTGCGCAGACCTACGCCCCGGAAGTGGTGCCACTTCTTTCCCTGCACAGGGGCGAAAGGCCCGTGTTCGAAATGTACAACATCGAAGATGAGCTGGCAGGCGCACTGGCACGGCGCGTAGACTTAAAAAGCGGTGGCTATGTAATTATTGATCAGACCGAAGCGCTTACCACCATTGATGTAAATACCGGGGGTTACATAGGTACCCGCAATTTTGAAGAAACGGTGTTTAAAACCAACCTGGAGGCCGCCCATACCATTGCCCGACAACTGCGCCTGCGCAACCTTGGTGGCATTATTGTGATCGACTTCATCGACATGCTAAGCCCCCAAAACCGCAAAAGCGTGCTGGATGAATTTGCCAGGGCGCTCAGCAGCGACCGGGCCCGCACCAGTCTGGCCAATTTTTCTGCGCTGGGGCTTTTGGAAATGACCCGCAAACGCACCCGTGAAAGCCTGGCCCGTATGCTGTGCGAACCCTGCCCCTCCTGCCAAGCAAAGGGCAGGTAAAAACGCCTCAAACCATGTGTTACGAAATCATGCGTGAAATCATGCGCGAAGCCCGGCAGTTCAATCCCAAAGAATTCCGCATTGTTGCCAACCCGGCCGTGATTGATCTGTTTCTGGAAGAAGAAGCACAACACCTGGGCATGCTGGAAAAATTCGTGGGCAAACCCATTACCCTGCAGGTAGACAGCTTGTTTACTCAGGAATATTACGACATAGTGCTAACCTAAGCCAAAGCCCCTCATAATTCCAACAACCCAGAATTACCAGCCCGGAAAGCACCTTGTCACCGCACCCTGACGCTCCACCATCACCCAGCCTGAACGCCTGCTGCCACAAGCAACTGAATGCGCTGGGGCAGGCACAGCTTTACCGCCAACTACCGAACTATGGCGGGCAGTCGGGCATGGTGGATTTTTCTTCCAACGATTATCTGGGTTTGGCGCACCACCCCGAGGTGATTGCCGCAGGCCAGACCGCAGCCCACGAATTTGGTGCAGGTGCCACAGGTTCACGCCTGCTTTCGGGCAACCTGTCGTGTTTTGAAGCACTGGAAAATCAGGTGGCGCAGTTTAAGGGCACGCAGGCAGCGCTGGTGTTTTCCAGTGGGTATCAGGCCAACAGCACGGCACTGGCAGCTTTGTTAAGCAGCAATGTGTGGGGCACAGCGCCACTGGTTCTGACAGATAGGCTGATTCATGCCAGCCTGCACCACGCCTGCCAACTGGCAGGGGTAAAGCAGGTGCGTTTTGCACACAACGATTTGAATCACCTCGAACAGTGCCTAAAGCGCCATAGAAAACCGGGGCAGCCAGCCCTGGTAATCACAGAAACCGTATTCGGCATGGACGGCGATCAACTGGATGTGGCAGCACTGGCCGAGCT
>JAAURO010000084.1 GCA_012032215.1 Limnobacter sp. | reverse complement strand
GGCCGTCACCACCGGAAAAATCGCTTGCATGCGCGAGAGAACGATCGCAAATCCGCCGCCGCAACCCCCGCCCAAACATTCGACCGCCGCAAACCCGGCGCAAGGGTCGGAGTTCGGCGCGCAAGGCTCGCCCCAAGATCCGGTTCCCGAGCGATCGTTGACGGCCGGCACGGCCGCCGCCCGCCGCGTCGTCGAGGGGCACGCCTACTCCCTGTCCGGCAACTGGAAACGTGGGAGCCGCTCGGCCATCTCGGGCAAGACCTCGCCGGCCGCACCGTCGCCGTGCCCGGCCTGCAAACCACGGCGCTCGTTTTCATCAGAGGTTAACGACGAATACATGATAATAGGCACGTCTTTAAAGCGTTTGTCTGCACGCAGGTTGCGGGTTAGGGAGCAACCATCCATGCCAGGCATTTCTTCGTCTACCAGAATAAGCCCTATTTTTTCGTGCACCGTTTCGTCTTCTTTGACAGCACTCACCAAGCCCATCAACTTGCTTTGCGCTTCATCGCCATTCACCGCATGGCTGTGCTTTAAACCCATGGAATCGAGCACAGAAGTTATTTGCCGGCGTGCCACCCTGGAATCGTCTACAAAAAACACTGGCGCAGGATTGTCTAACTGTACGGTTTTAACCTGCGCCGAGTCTTCCACCGGCAAAACGCGCTGACACACGCTTTCAATATCCAGCAAAGAGACCAGTTTGTCCTGACTCAGCAATACCACACCAAAAATATGGCCCGAATCAGAATCATAAGACTAGGAGGTTTTACCTCCACTCCTACTCCACGCGCACAAATTTTATCCACGTTGTTGAACCGCAAAGGCCACGGTGCGCGAGGCAAACTCGGCAATAATGAATTTACTCGCTTCGTGCTCACCGCCCATGCCCACCGCACGGCCCAAATGAATCACCGGCAAAATAATGCCCCGCAAAGAAACCATGCCCATCATGGCCCCCTTCTGGCCCGGCATTTCGGTAACCTCCAGGGTTTCTGTGACCTCGCGAATTTTGAATACATTCAGGCCAAAAACCTCGGAACCACCCAAAGAAAACAGCAGAATTTCGATTTTTCCGCCTTCTACTGCACCACTGCCTTGACGTTGCTCTTCCATTTTTGAATACATCCCGTAGATGGAAATTGTCGGACTTTCATTGTGTAGGCATTCCGGGCAAATCAAAATCGTTAAGACGAGGGAGAAAATCCACGCAATACCCACCCATTTGGGGCACAGAAATTAAAGTTTGGTGTTTGGTAGTCGTTAGGGCAAGCAAGAGAGTCATGAATGTCAACGCAGCTTGACAGACTGAAATTGCTTGGAGAACATCATGCTAGGAATCAACACCAATATTGCATCGCTGACCGCGCAGAAAAACCTCACGGCTTCGGGCGGTATTTTAAATACATCCATTGCACGCCTGTCTTCGGGCTTGCGGGTCAATACCGCCAAAGACGATGCCGCGGGCCTTGCCATTGCCGAAAGGCTCACTGCCCAAATTCGTGGCTATGAAGTATCCTCACGCAATGCCAATGACGGCATTTCCTTGCTGCAAGTAGCCGATGGTGCCATGGGCAAAATTTCCGACAACCTGCAGCGCATGCGTGAACTGGCTGTACAAAGCAAAAACGGCACCTTGAACGCCAACGACCGGGCCAACCTAAACCGGGAATACACAGAGTTGGCCAACGAGGTAGATCGCATTGCCAGCGGCACGGTGTTTAATGGTGTAGGCCTGTACGCCCCTGCCAACAAAGTGTTTACCTTTCAAGTGGGCACGGGCAATGCAGCCACCGATTCATTGAGCCTGAACCTGACCGACGATGGCACCGCTGCCGGCAACGACCTGCAAACTGCCCTGACCGCAGGTGCAGCCAACATTCCTGCCAACTTCGACAACATCGGTGCTGTTGCCAACGCCACCACCGCCATTACCACGATTGATACGGCGATTGACAACCTGACCACAGCCCGTGCGGTGGTGGGTGCAGGGCAAAGCAGGCTGGAACAGGTAGTGCAGTTTTCAGACACGCAAGTCACCAACCTAAGTGCCGCGAAAGGCCGGATTATGGATGCAGACTACGCCAAAGAAACAGCCAACCTGACCCGCGCCCAAATTCTGCAGCAGGCCGGAACTGCGGTGCTGGCGCAGGCCAACCAGTTGCCTGGCAATGTGCTGAGTTTGCTGAATCAGTAAGAAAGCGGTTCCAGCGATGTTTCCCTGGCCAGGTAAAACCATTCCTGGCCAGCTTGCGCATTCGGATTGGGAAACACAACCAGTGCATCATAGGGGGCATGAACCACCTCGCCATCGGCGTGTCGGCCAATTTCCTGGCCCGCAGTGACCCGGTCAAAATTAACCCATGGCTGTGAAAAGGCATCGGCAGCATCGCGTTTGTCAACGATGTCGCTCAGGGTAATGCGTTCGAATTGCTGGACGGGCTGGGGTTTGGGGCCATCAATGAGCCCAGGTGGCGCAGGGTTCGGTCAATGGCTTCGTAAGCCGACAAAGGGGCCGCTGGGGGCTTCATGCTGCCCACATTCAAGGGTTATGGAATAGCCACCAAAAGACCGCATGCATTCGGTGGTACCCATGCCGTAGCGGGGGTCGGTGTTTAGCCCTTGGCTGGGTAGCCCATTGGCTTGCAAGTAAGCCACCCTGTTCTTGACGCCCTTGGCATAGGTTTCCAGCCAGCCATCTACAAACCGGGTTACACCAAGGCGCAGTGCCAGTTCGCGCTCGGCGCGTGCATGCGCAAAAGGTTGCAGGGTGCCCTCGTTGTTTTCGGGGCCAAACAGGGCAAAGGGCTTTTCGCCTTTGTGGAAGGTGTGCAAATCCAGCAGCACATCGTGGGCTTTGAGCAAAGGACACAGCCAGTTGGCCACGTGGTCTTCAAAATCGTTGGGCTGGGTAGTAGGTGTAAGGTTGCGGTTCAAGTTGCGATCGCGTTGCGCTGCTTGCGGTTGTAGGCCAGTGGGTTGGTAATGGGCACAAAGGTTACGCTGCCACACAGCAGCGTTTTGGCACCGGATTGGAATTCTTCCATGCAGCGCAGAATAGCCTTGCTGCCCGCAGTTTCGTTGCCGTGCACAGCGCCCAAAACAATCAGTGTGGGGCCAGGTTTTAAGGCGGTGAAGTTTACCGACTGAAACTGCAGGGCAATGGGAACGGCGGGCAGGCTGGGGAAGGTCATGCAAACGTTTATTGGTGCGGTTGTAATTCTGTGTATACCCAGTTGATGTCTGCTGCTTGCTCAGCGTTTAAAGGAGAATAGTGCCTATGAATAGCAAGAGCTTCGGTATACAAACTTCTGGCAGCTTCCTGAAAGGTAGTTGCACCTTCGGGGAGCTGTCCATGCTGTACCAGAACTTGTACACTTACTTTCAGCGAATCAAGTTTATCTCCTAAGGATTCAGTGATGTAGCCCGGCATGTTGTTAGCTTAGTGGAGTTAGTCGAAAACGGATTTTATCACTTACAACTCCCCCACCGAAGGGCCAAAACGCTTTTTCACCGGCCCGTAGGCAAACACACGAACCAGCGCCGGAATAAGCACCACCGCACCCACCATATTCCACAAAAACATGAAGGTAAGCAGCAAGCCCATGTCAGCCTGAAACTGGATGGCAGAAAACACCCACGTGGCCACGCCCAAAGCCAGAGTGACTGCCGTTAAGGCAACCGCCACGCCCGTGCTGCGCAGGGTTTCGAAATAAGCTTCTTTAAAGCTGAAACCCTGGGCCAAAAAGCACTCCAGGCGACTGTAAATATAAATGCCGTAATCGACGCCAATGCCCACACCCAAGGCGATAACAGGCAGGGTGGCCACTTTGATACCCAGGCCCAGTTGCACCATCACCACCTTGCACAGCACCTCGGTGATAAACAGCGGGACCATGATGCACAGCATGACGCGGAAACTTTTGAACTCCCACCACACCAAGGCACCCACCATGCAATACACCAACAACAGCATAATGCGCAGCGAGTCCTGAACCACCACATTGGTGGCACCCTGTATGCCACTGTTGCCCGCCGCCAGCAAAAACTTCATCTTGTCGGAATTGTGGGCCTGCGCAAAAGCCTCGGTCTGTTCCATGACGCGTTGCAGGGTTTGTGCTTTGTGGTCCGACAAAAAAAGAATCACGGGCGTCATGGAGCATTTGGCGTTGTAGAGCGAGGTGGGAATGTTTTTGTGCGCGCTGTTGGAAATGTAGCGGTCGCGGGAAATGGCCATCCACTTCGGATTGCCGCCATTAAAGCCTGCAATAATCTGCTTCATTACGGTAAACAGCGAAATACTGCTCTCTACGCCGGGCAGGTTTTCCATTTGCCACTGAAAGTGTTCTACTGCTGCGGCCACGGGGTAGGCACCACACTCGCCTTCGGGGGTTTGCACCATTACCACAAACACATCGGAACTGGTGGAGTAGTTGTCTACCAAAAAAGCCACGTCCTGGTTGTAACGCGAGTCTGCGCGCAATTCTGGCGCGCCTTTATCCAGATCGCCAATCTGAATAAATGAAGCACGCCATAGGCCCAGCGCCAACACCACGGCTGCGGCTGCCACTACGTACAGGGCAATGCGTTTTTCGGTCAGCCTGGATAGCCAGCCTGCCACACGGTGCCTGCCCTGCTCCACAAGGGCCACACGGCGCAAGCCCGTAGGTGTTACGTCTACGTAACTCATGAGCACGGGCAGCAAAAACATTTTGGTACAGATAATCACTGCCACCCCTATCGAGGCCGACACCGCCAATTCGCGGATTACACCGATATCGATCACCAACAGCGTGGAAAAACCGACCGCATCGGCCAGCAGGGCCACAGAGCCGGGTATGAACAGCAGGCTGAAGGTTACTTTGGCTGCGGCTATTTTAGAGGCACCGAAATGCCGCGCAGAAGCCATGGTGCGCACATTTTGAATGGCGTGCGAGACCCCGATGGCAAACGTTAAAAAAGGCACCAATATGGAATAAGGGTCTAACCCAATGCCCAACAGGCTAACCAGCCCCAAATGCCACAGCACCGCCAGCAAGCAGCAAAACACGGTTACCAGGGTAGACTTCCAGCACCAGGAATATGCCAGCAGCAACGCCACAGTAAGCACAAAAGTAATGGCAAAAAAGCCCACAATTGCCTGGGTGCCCTCTATGAGGTCGCCCACAATTTTGGCAAAACCGGTGATGTGAATCGAGATGTTCTGGTTTTCGTATTTGTTGCGAACCTGCTCTTCAAGCCGCCGGGAAAGGTCGGCGTAATCCAGCTTTTCGCCGGTTTCTGGATTCACCTCCAAAAGCGGCGCCAGAATAACCGCAGAACGCGCATCGTTCCCCACAAACGAGCCAATGCGGCCAGATTGTTCTACATTTTTTTTCACTTCTTCAATTTGTGCTGGCGTGCCCTCGAAGCCTTGGCCAATTACCGGGCCCATGCGCAAGCCGTCTTCTGTGACCTGCCGCCACATGACATTCGGAGTCCAGATAGAAGCCAGATTTCCGCGATCGACACCGGGTATATAAAACACCTCATCGGTAATCTGGTGCAGTGTCTCCAGGAATTCCTTGTTGTAAATGCTGCCCTGCTTGTTGTGCACCGCTATGCGCAACACATTGCCCAAGGGCCGCAGTTCGTTTTGATACTTCAGATAATTGGCGATGTAGGGGTGATTGGCCGGAACCATTTTGGCAAACGAGGCATCGGGCCGAAGCTGAACCGCAAACCAGGCCATTAAAATGGAAATGACTGCAAACACCACCAACACCACCTTGCGGTAACCAAATAAAAGCTGCTCGGTAAATTGAACGAGTTGGCCGGTTTTGCTGCTGTTGCTCATTGCGGATTAATCATGGTTGTGACGCTGTTTTTTTGCTGAATGACGGAAACTGAAGTTGCCGTGGCCCGCCCTGTGCACTCAAGTACAAATGGTTGTTGGCAAACGAGATGCCGGTAGTCAGTTTGCCTTCGACTTTGCTGACAAAGCGTACGTTGTTACCCACCTCGTCGGTTTTTAGCAGCCGCGCGTTCTGGTCGATGAACAGCAGGCCGTCTATCAGGGTGAGGGAATCCACAATGCTTTTGTCGGTAGGGGTTTGCACTTTGCGCCAGGTATCCGAACCGGAGTCCAGACGCAATAGGGTACCGGCGAAACCGTACACCACAAGCGTTTTCTTGCCCTGTGCATCGCGCAGAACTGCCGCACCGTACAGCTGACCTGTGTAGCCGGTGTCATAGCGGCGCCAGCTGCCCGCGAAATCTTCGGACACATACACGCGGCCCGCCTCGCCCGTAATAATCAGCAAACCGGTTTGGTCGCCATACAGGCCGTTGTAATGCCGGAAGTCGGGGTTGTTCAGGCGCGAGGCAATCAGGGCAAAGGTATTGCCACCATCGGTGGTCTGGAAAATTTGCCCGTAACTGCCCACGACCCAGCCTGCCATGTCGTCTTTGAACCAGACGTCGAGCATGGGGCGTGCAGGGCCAAAACGGGCTCCAGCCTGGGCATCCTCAAAAGCAAAACGTTTTTCTTCCAGCTCGTCTTCGAGCTTTTGCAAGCGTTGCCGCCCTTCAGGAGTGGGTTTGTTGACCAGTGCCTGCCGCTGCGAAGCAGCCTGCAGTTCAAAGGCATTCAGGGAGTTTTGCGCCATGGCAAGCATTTGCTGGTTGGACGCATTGCCGTCGAACACTTTTTGCCACGTTGCGCCTGTATCGTTGGAACGCAGCACCACCCCATCGTGGCCCACGGCAAACACACGGGTACCGGATGCAAAAGCCACGGCAGTAAGGTTAACCGATACAGGCACTTGCGCCTGCTTCCACCAGACACCGGTGGTGTCCTGCACTGCGCCTGCGGGGGCTTTCTGCCCTGTCACGTGATGGAGTATTACCCCATGATCCCCTACTGCAATCACGTGATTGCCTCGCACGGCAATGTCCAGCATGAGCGCGCTGGCAGCCTTGGGAACAATTAAGGAAGGCAACTCCAGCAAATCCACCTTGGCATTGGCCACCCCGGGCACGCCCAAAAGAACGAGCCATGCCAGGCAGGCGGTTTTTGCCAGAGCACTTCGTACTGCTGCAACACTTCTTGCCATTAGCGCCCATTCTGCGCAGTGCAGCCTGAGAAAAATCGCCGGTGGTGT
>JAAURO010000083.1 GCA_012032215.1 Limnobacter sp. | reverse complement strand
GTGTGGCGAAGAAAAATCCTTTTTCGCGCGCTTTGAGCGGGTTCAGGGTGCTATTCCCCCTGCAGTGCACCCCGAGGAGAATTCTAGCACTTTTTTACTGTTTACTGTGCGTGTTCTGTGCTGCTTTGCGTGATTTTTTTCACCAGTCGAAAATACAGGCAATACGGTAACAGCCTTAAAAGCCGAAGCCCGCAGGTAAATTTTTTGGGGAAGTGCAGCTCGAACTGGCCTTTTTCGTAGCCCTTGATCATGTCCTGGGCTGCTTTTCCAGCGGTCATTAAAAAAGGCATGGGAAAGGTGTTTGTGCGGGTAAGCGGGGTGTCTACAAAACCGGGGTTCACTACGCTGACGCCCACGTTCATGCGTTTCATTTCCAGGTGCAGGGCTTCCGCCAGGTTAATCAGGGCCGCTTTGGATGGGCCATAGGCCAGTGAGTTTGGCAGTCCACGGTAGCCCGCCACGCTGGACACCAGCGACACGTGTCCGTAATGTTGCTGGATCAGCGTGGGCAGTACGGCATCCAGCACATGCATGGTGCCGTTCAGGTTGACGTCAATCTGCTTTTTAACAGCAGCCAGGTTGAACGATTTAACCGACATTTCGGAATAGGTGCCAGCCAGCAGCACGATTAAATCTATGCCGCCACATTGTTCAAGCAGGTTTCTAAATGCTCCTTTAACTGCTTGCTCATCGGTTACATCGAGCGGCAAGGCGTGGGCGTGGGTGAGTTCAGCGCACAGCGTATGAAGTTTGTCTTTGCTGCGTGCAGAAAGCATGCAGTGCGCACCCAGTGCATCGAATTGGCGCGCCAAAGCTTCACCAATGCCAGAAGAGGCACCTACAATCCAGATGCGTTTGCTTTTCCAGTCTTTCAGTTTGGGGTTTAAGCTCACGGTTTGCCTTTTAAGGTAGGGGGCTGGGCGAAGTGTGCTGTTGGCCTTTGCCCGGCGGTGTGGTTTTTTAGGGCTTGCCCAGCTTTTTAAAGACGTTTTTGAAAGCTTAAAACACTTCGCCTATGCGAAAGCCGAGCTTGCTCATAACGGCACGATTCAACATGGTTTTTTCATCCATGAGGTACAGCCAGTCGTCAAACTGGATTTCGTAGACCGAGTTGTCAATCGGTAAAAGCAAGGTGTAAGACCAGTTCAAGGCATTGCCCGCTGCTATGCCGGTCGCTTGCCCTTTTACATCGGCTGCAGTGCCGGTGTATTCGTTGCCTTTTTTAACCACGGTCCAGATGCGTTGCTGAGTGGTGCCATCGGCATAAGTGAACTGTTCGTCCAGCGTGCCGGTATTGCCCATCCAGTTGCATTTCATTACCACGCTAAAGCGTTTAATCACCTTGCCGCTGCGGTCTTGTACCACGCCCCAGGCATCAATGGTGCCGTTAAAGTAGGTTTGCAAATCCAGTTTCGGAGTTTGCTCTGCGTAGTCGGTTGGGGTGGGGCCTGCGCAGGCTGAAAGCAGTAGGGTGGTGGCAATGCCAAGGCTTGCAAGCAGCGTGGTGGCGGTTTTTTTCAGGGTAATCATGGGTTTCCCGATTCGGTTTTTGGGGCAGCGGTTCTTTTCGGTGTTGGTGCTTGGAGCAGGCCACTTGTGTAAAGCAGCAGTATGGCGCAAAGCTTCAGTAGGCAGGGTATCAGGGCGTACACCCAAATCAGCGGGTCTTGGGCAATTTGTTGTGCAAGGGGTAAGTTCAGGAATGCACCCGAGCCCGCCAGTTGTGGTGAATAGTTAAACCACTGCAAGGTGCCCAGCGCAAGCGTGGGTGCCAAGGCCAGGTTGAGTTTATTCACCCAGTTGTACAGGCCAAAATACGTACCCTCGTTTTTGCCCTGGTCGCCGTTGTTTTTAATCAGCCGCGCTACCAGTGCGGCAGGCAGCGACAAATCGGCGCCCAGCGCAAAGCCGGTTAACATGCACACGCCCAGATAGCCATACAGATTGCCGTGGCCCAGGGCAATAACAACCACAAATGCGGGCACCGAAACAACCATGCTCAACAACCACGCACGCGCCAGCCCTATTTTTGCCCGCCAGTTTTACCCAAAACACGGTAGAGGCTGCCCCTACCAGAAAATACACCGGCCAGCACCCATTGGTCGGATTCAGCCAGGCCCAGCCTGTCGCGCATGTAAAAAGGCACCAGGGTGGCGGGCAAGGCAGCAGCAAAGCCATTGCACACAAACACACCCATCAGCTTTTTAAAGTTGCGGTGGGCCAGGGGTTGCACCACTTCCAGAAATGCTTGGCGCACACGCACTGCCAGTTGCGTACTGCCAGCGCGCACCACACGCAGTGCACCAGTGCGCGGGCAAACTTCAGCAGCAAGCACATGCCCATTGCCAGCATGCAGGCAAACACGCCAAACAGCAGCAGGCCATTGCTTTGCAGCGGCAGCGCCACGGCAAACACCACGCCGAGTATGCCAATGCCCTCGCGCATGGCTACAAAGGTAGAGCGCTCTTCATCGGTGGCACCCAACTCGGCTCCCCAGGCTTGGTAGGCAATAATGGCAAAGCTGTAGCCAATGTGCACTACATTTAAAAACAGCAGCAGGCTTAAGGCAATTTCAGTGGGTGTGCTACCGAGGGGGAAAAACACCCCGTACATGCCCACTAGCAAAAGGGAATGGAAAGGAGCAAGGGCAGGGTGTAGCGGTTTTTTGCCCGCAGCGTTTGTCTATCCACAGGCCTACCAAGGGGTCGAGCACTGCATCGAATATGCGGGAAAACAGCAAAATGGCACCCACCCAGGCAGCAGGCACTTCAAAAATACGGGAGTAAAGGAAGGGAACCTGAATGTAAATGGGCACCGCCACCGCACCCAGTGCCCAGCCCAAAGCCCCGTAATTGAAATAAGCCAGTGGCTTGCTCATGAGTGCCTATGCCGCCTTGCTTACAGCCCAAGCAGCTTGGCGCGTAATTCGGGGTCAGAGGTTTTTGGGTCTAGCCAGATGCCCATAAAGGCGGTGGCCAGTTCGGGGTCGGCCAAGGTGGCAAGGGGCTTGTTGTTGTGCCAAAAGCGCATGGGTTGGCCGGGCAGGTAAAGGGCACTCAGCGTGTCGCCTTTTACCACTTCAGGAAAAATGCGGGTTAATTCGGCTTGCCAGGCGTCCAGTTTCTGGGGGGAATAGGGGTGTTGATCCTGAATTTCTTCACGGCTTTTTTTGGCGATTTCGCTGCCTTTGAAGCTGCGTTTGTATTGCAGTTCCAGCCAATAGCTGTTGGGTTTGAAATCGGTTTGGCCCGTTGCGGTGCCCCACAACTGCGAATCGTAGATGGAAAGTCCCCACCAGCTTAGTTTGCCTTCCCCCAGCTTTTTTAGGCCAGGAATGGCTTGCACCGCTTCGCTTGGTGGGTTGGCAGAAGTTGCCCAAGCGATGTTTCCGCCAAATGCCAGTAGCGCATACACCGCCCCGCTTGCCAAGGCCTTGCGTGTAAAACGCAGGGTGGCATGCACAGCCTTTGTGTAAATTGCCCGTTTGTTGCTTGGCCAGGTATAGGGTTTCAAGCTTGTTTCTCCAGGTAAAACTGAACCACATCGGTGCTTTGGTGCTGAAAGCCTGCTTCGCAGTAAGCCAGGTAAAATTCCCAGGTTTTAATGAATGGCTCATCAAAACCCTGTGTCTGCACCCTATCCAGACGCGACATGAATTCCCTGCGCCAACGCCTCAGGGTTTCTGCGTAATCCTGACCAAACTCCAGTGTGCGCACCACCCTCAAACCGTGCTTGCTCGCCAGGTCGGTAAAGGCTTTTTAGAGGGTAGCATGCCACCCGGGAAAATGTACTGCTGAATAAAATCGGTGGATTTTCTGTAGCGATCAAACAGGCTTTCGTCGATGGTAATGCTTTGAATGGCCGCTGTGCCACCGGGTTTAAGCAAGCTGCTGACGGCAGCAAAATAGGATGGCCAGTATTCCTCGCCCACTGCTTCAAACATTTCAATCGAGGCAATGTGGTCAAACTGGCCTGTGCAGTCGCGGTAGTCTTGCAGGCGGAATTCGGCGTGTTGGTCAAACCCTGCCTTGTCCAGCCGGTTTCTGGCGAAAGCCAGTTGTTCGGTAGACAACGTAAGCCCCGTTACCCTGGCACCTTGCTGGCAGGCCAGTTCTGCAAACCCCCCCCAGCCGCAGCCAATTTCCAGCACGCTTGCACCGGGTTGGGGTTGCAGGTGATCCAGCAACGCCTGGTATTTGGCGGTTTGTGCCTGTTCAAGCGTGAGTGCTTGATTGCCCGCAAACAAGGCGCTGGAGTAGGTCATGCTGGGGTCTAGCCAGAGCGCATAAAAGAGGTTGCCCAAATCGTAGTGTGCGTGAATGTTTTTTTTGGCCTGTGCCTTGGTGTTGCGGTTTAACCAGTGCTTTATTTTGTAAACAAGCCCACCTAAAAAACTGCCATAAATTACCTTTTCAACGGCATTCCGGTTTTCCAGGAATACACCCAGCAGGTTTGCCAGATTATCGGTTTCCCAGTCGCCAGCAATGTAGGACTCGGCAAACCCGATGTCGCCCGATTTAAGCGCCAGGGCACACACGTTCCAGTTGTGCAACTGTATAGTTGCACAGGGTTTTTTGTCTTCACCAAAATGCAGGCGGGTGCCTTCTGGCGTAATGACTTCCAGACGGCCTTTTTGCAGCCGTGTAAGGAGCTTGAGCGTCCATTGCACGGCAGAAGGCGCATGGCTGGGAATTTCAGATTGCAGGGAACGAATTGAGGCAGGGGTACTGTTCATCGGGTTTCTGTGACGGAGTTGTTGGGGGGCGGCGGCTTGGTGTGAAAGGTGGCTCCTTTCAGCAAAAGTTTAACTGCCTGCCAATGAATTTTTAATAATACAGCCAGTGTAAACCACCCATACCTGGCAAATGCTGTTAACCAGTCTTGTGTTTCGGGTGTGGAAAGCGTGCCACTTACACAGGTGCTGAGCTGGAGCTGGTCTTGCTCAAAGTAATTAATGCGGGCCATGCTGCGTTCCGGGCGGTTAAAAACCGGAATTCATAGCGGCCTTTTACCGGGAAAATGGCGATACATGAAATTGTTTGTCGGCCACCAACAGACTGCCCCGGTTCAGGGTTTGGCCGGCACTTCCGGTAAGCAGGTAAAAATGCCTTTCGCCGAAGGTGTTGTTGACCTCGCACACAATGGCGCGGCATTCGCCAACAAGGTTGTGAAAATACCAGAAACTGACCGGGTTAAAGGCATAGCCCAGCACTTTGGGATAGGTTTGCAAATGGATATCACCGGCAAGCTCTATGCCTGTTTGCTGGGCGACTGTTTTTTGCATGTGTGTTGCCTGTTGTGCCAGCGTGCGGGTGTGGGGTTCAAAGCCGTAGCTTTTTCCGTACACCGCAAACAGCCCCCGCTTGTCGATGGCTGGCCAGCGGTCTGCCCAGCGGGGCGCTTCTGGTTTGCAGGTAAACACCAGCCGCACAAAACAGGTTTTGCTGGCAAAGCCGTTGGGCTTGGGCAGCAGCCTTTGGTGCCGAACCTGCCCCAAGGCCAGTCGGGCTTCTTGCAGGTGGTATTCTGGGGGCTGTTTTTTCATGCCGCCCGTTGGCCGTGTGGGTTGCGCTGACCGTTTTGTCCCAAGTGTTGCAGCAAGGTGTCGGCGGCTTTCAGGCCGGATACGCAGCCGTCTTCGTGAAAACCGTATTTCATCCAGGCGCCTGCCAGGTAAATGCCATTGAGGCCTTGCAGTTCACGCAGGGCATCTTGGGCATTCACGGCGGGGCCGTCAAATACCGGGTGCGAATAATGGATTTCCCGAAAAATTTTGCGCGAATCGGGCATGTCAATCGGGTTCAAGGTAACAAAAACCGGGGTTTGGGTGGGCAGGGGCTGCAGGTTGTTCGACCAGTAGGTTACCGACACGCTGGGTTGCGGACTAAGTACATCGCTTGCGTAGTTCCAGGAAGCCCAGGTGTTGCGGTTTTTGGGCATGAGACTTTGATCGGCGTGCAACCAGGCCACGTTGGGCTGGTAGCGAATGTGCTGCAATTGTTCTTTTTGCACGTGGTTGCCGTGCAGCAACTCCAGGCTTTGGTTGCTGTGGGTGGCAAGCACCACGGCATCAAAAACCTCGCTTCCTTGATCGGTAATCACAAGGGGTTTTTCGCCTTCGGTGTTGATGGCGCGAACCGGGCAACTGGTTTTTACTTCGGCAATAAAAGGCAATATTTTTTCTACGTAGTTGCGGGCGCCATTTTTAACAGTGAACCAGCGCGGCCGGTTGCTGACTTGCAACAGGCCGTGGTTGTCGCAAAACTGCACGAAAGTGGCAACAGGAAACGAAGAGCATTTGTTCGCTGGGGCACGACCAGATGGCAGCGGCCATGGGCAGCAGATACCAGTCGCGAAACTCTTGGCTGTACCGGTGGTGCTCTATGAATTCGCCCAGGCTTTGCTGCACGCGCAGCGCAAACAGGAAATCGCGGCCTTTTTCTGCCACCATGGCCGTGGCTTGGCGGTTAAAGCGCAGAATATCACGCAGCATTCTCAGAAACCTGGGTCTGAACAGGTTTTGCGCTGTGCAAACACCGTGTTTAAGCTGGTGCCGGCCCATTCCAGATTAAGCTCGGGCAAGCTTACGGAGAACGACATGTCCGAACCCACGGTTTCCACGTGCAGTTCTTCAAACAGGGCTATCAGCTTGGGGTAAGTGCGTTCGTTGTACACCAGAAAACCGGTATCCACGGCAATCGGCGTTCCTTCCACCTCAATGTCTACGGTATTGGTATGACCGCCCACGTAGGAATTGGCTTCAAACAGGGTGACATCGGCTTCGCGGCGCAAACGATACGCTGCACTTAAGCCAGAAATTCCGCCTCCTACGACGGCTACCCGAAGTTTGTGGCTGCTGCGCGCATTCATGTGCATGGGGTGTTTTTCTCCAGAACCAGAACTTCAAGAGGCTAGCATTAAGCCGAGCCATGGTGAAGCCGGTTTGACACAAAATGGTTCGACTAATTGCTTTTAAATTAGTATTATCGGGGTGGCTTTACCGGTTTTGTCTTGGACGAAACGCCTCTTGGAATCAATACGTATTGCTTAAAATGTGAGTAGCATGATGACGCATCCAGTTTGAATCCTGCTGCCATACCGATTGCCAGCTGTTAAACGAAGACACCGGCCCTTGGCACCGATAACCC
>JAAURO010000082.1 GCA_012032215.1 Limnobacter sp. | reverse complement strand
CGATTCCGCCAAGCGGGTTGTTGCACAGGCACTGAGTATGGCTCGTACCCGGCTGGAACTGGCCGGGGTAGAGCTCTCTCAGGCGCGGCGCGCCACGGTGCAACTGTTTTTGTGGGCGCTGCTGTCAGCCTCGGTTTTGCTGACTGCTTCGGTGTTTGTGTGTTTAGCCATTGTGGTGTACGCATGGGAACACTCACCCATACTTGCTCTGCTTGGCTGTGCGAGCTTTTACGTTCTTTTGGGGCTTTGGGGCCTTTTCAGGGTTAAAACCATTCTGGAAACCGAGACGCCTTTGTTCGAGGCTACTTTGTCCGAACTTCAAAAAGACCGCGAGGGCCTTTTACACAGCTTAAAGGCCAAGGAGACCCACGAACATGGGTAAGAAAGACCAAGACTTGGCCGCACGCAAAGAACTGCTAAGAATGCGCTCTGAAATGGAGCGGCTTGAGATGCGTGCCTGGGCGCAGCGCTCCAAAAGCAGCGCGTCTTGGTTTCTTTCGACCAAAAAGGCAGCATCGGTGGCGCTTTTCGGCCATCGGTTTTTTGCGCTACGGGCCGGTAGGGTTTGCAGCCGCCCAGGCAATCAAGGCCGTGTATAAAAAAGCGCCTCAGGCTGGTTTAGTGGCTTCGCTTACGCTGGCTGTGCTTAAACGCCGCAATTCGGCGCTTTGTCACCAAGGCGGGCGTGGGTGTTTTGTTCGCGGGCGGTTTGGCTTTGTTGTGTCGCCGTGCATCACACAAAGCACCCAGGCTGATAGTGATCAACCCGGAAAACGAAAACCGGTGGAATGGCTAATAAATAGCTTGTGCCCTTACACAATCCTGCTTAGCATCGCATCCACCCGTGCCTGTGTGGCTTTGTCCGGGCGTATGGCTCTGCCCCATTCGCGATCGGTTTCGCCGGGCCATTTGTTGGTGGCATCCAGTCCCATCTTGCCGCCAAGGCCGCTGACGGGGCTGGCAAAATCCAGGTAGTCAATCGGGGGTGTTTTTCACCAGCACGGTGTCACGCACCGGGTCCATGCGCGTGGTTATCGCCCAGATTACCTCTTTCCAGTCGCGCGCGTTTATGTCGTCGTCTACCACCACAATAAACTTGGTGTACATAAACTGGCGCAGAAAGCTCCAGGCCCCCATCATGACCCGCTTGGCGTGGCCCGGGTAGGCTTTTTTCATGGCTATCACCGCCATGCGGTAGCTGCACCCTTCGGGGGGCAAATAAAAATCCACAATTTCCGGAAACTGCTTTTGCAATATAGGAACAAACACTTCGTTAAGTGCCACGCCCAGCACGGCGGGTTCGTCGGGTGGTTTGCCGGTATAGGTGGAATGGTAAATGGCATTGGGTCGTTGGGTTATGCGATCCACCGTAAATACCGGAAACCAGTCTTGTTCGTTGTAATAGCCAGTGTGGTCACCGTAGGGGCCTTCAAGCGCACAATCCCAACCTTCTAGGAAGGCTGCGATGGGCGGTGGGGGTGCCACGCCAGCAATGCCTTCGCGCAGCGGCGGAATTTGCCCGTGTGCTCGCTTGCCTCGGGCTTGCGCCGCAATGGGGTAGTCGTTGGGGTAAATGTGACCTTCCAGCACAATTTCTGCTTCGGCAGGCACGTGCAGGTGGTTGCCCATGCTGGCTACCAATTCCGTGCGGCTGCCACGTAGCAGCCCGGCAAACTGGTATTCAGACAGGGCATCGGGCACTGGGGTTACGGCACCCAGTATGGTGGCTGGGTCGCAGCCCAGCACCACCGAAATCGGGAATGGCTTGCCAGGGTGCTTCAAGGCGTGTTCCCGAAAATCGAGTGCACCACCCCGGTGTGTCAGCCAACGCATAATCAAGCGGTTTTTGCCAATTTGCTGTTGGCGGTAAATGCCCAGATTCTGGCGTTTGCGGTGCGGGCCACGTGTTACCACCAGGCCCCAGGTAATCAGTGGTGCTGCGTCTTCGGGCCAGCATGTCCAAATGGGTAACTGGTTTAAATCCACGTCTGGGCCTTCCTGCACGTCGGTTTGGCAGGGGGCTGTGCGCACTATCCTGGGCGCCATGCTGAGCACTTGCCTGATTAATGGCAGTTTGTCCCAGGCATCGCGCAGGCCTTTGGGGGGCTCGGGTTCTTTCAGGCTGGCCAGTGTTTGGCCAATTTCGCGCAGTGCGGCGGTGCTGCTCGCCCCCATGCCCAGTGCAACGCGTTCGGGCGTGCCAAACAGGTTGCCCAGTACGCGGTAGCGGTAGCCCTGCGGCGCAATCAAAAAGCAGGGCGGGGGCCTTGTTGTTGCAACACACGGTCGCACAGGTGGGGCATTTCCAGATGTGGGCTTACCGATTCGTTAATGCACGCAAGTTGTTCTTTTTCTTTAAGTAATCCTATGAAATCTCTCAGGTTTTTGTATTTCATGGTGTGTGATGACCCAAAGTGTGCATGTTGCGTGGTGTTAAAAGACGGTGGATTGTCGCAAAAATAGTACAGGTTTTGAGCCACCGGTCGATGCAGCAAACCACTGGCGGTGCGGCTTTGCAGGACTTTCCTGGTTGCGTGCTTTGCAAGTATATGAAATATAAATAAAAAACATATTAAAAAATGAATTGACGAAAATCCGTAAGCTTTTTAAAATGCGGCAGGCTTATTACTGGATGTATGACTCTAACGGGTTAAGTTGTAAGTAAAAGTGGAACTTCAAACGCCTGCCTCTCACTCAACTGCAAGAGCAGAGAAGGTGGGAGGGTGCCTTGAAACATCCACCAACCAAAACCGCACAGAAAAACAGCTCTGGAGCGGTTTGAAAGCAAGGCCCGATATAAAAGCCAAAAACAGCGGCGGGCCATGCAGGGAAGTCACTATGTTGAAGTCAAAGGTATTGGCGGTTGCGCGCAAGCATCCGGTTTTGGTTGAGTCGGTTCGGCAAACCCTGTTTGGCGCGGGCGCATTTGGCGCACTGCTTGCTGGTTTGGTGCTGTGCATGTTGGGCAGCACGACCGAATTTCGCAGTGCGGTGTTTTATTCCAGGCCCGTGCAGTCTTTGTTTGCCGAGCAGCTTAATTTGCTGCAACCTGCGCAGGCTCTTGCCGCAGGCGATTCCTCCGTCAAAACCCCTCGCAGCAAAGCGGGCGTTGCAAAATCCCCAGGCATTTGGGTACCAGTCAGGCTTTCTTCAGCCGACCGCGCCATGGCGCTTACTCCAGGCCAAAAGGGCGTGGCGGCTTACCTGGCCAGGCGCTACCGGGTTTCCCTGGAGGCCATTGAGTCGCTGGTGCGCGTGGCCTGGAAAGTGGGCAAACAGGAAAAAGTAGAACCCACACTTATTCTGGCTATTTCTGGCATTGAATCTTCTTACAACCCGCTGGCAGCCAGTTCTGTAGGTGCAAAGGGCCTTATGCAAGTCATGGCGCACATCCACAAAGACCGCTTTGAGCAGTTGGCCGATGGCGACTGGACTCCCCTTAATCCCGAGTTGAACATGCAGGTAGGCGCCAATATTGTGCGCGAATACACACGCAGAACCGGTTCGGTGCGTGAGGCACTGGTTTGGTACGTAGGTGCTGCGGTACACGGCAACCACGGTGGATATCCCGACAAAGTGCTGGGCCTGAAAGACAAAATCGATCAGGCATACCGTTCGGCGGCTTTGGTGGCAGGGCAGGGCAAAGCTGCGGCAGACAAAGCGTAAGGGCATGGTTTTTCGGCCCCCGTGCAATGCTGGGGCCACTTGGGTGCAGGTTTAAACCGTGTTTTTGCCCGATTAATCGCAAACAGCCAAGCCGTTGTGACAGTTTGTGGAAAGTCTCAAGAAAATGTGGCTGACTACCACTATAATTGCGGGTTCGATCCACCGTTCGTTACAGAGAAGACTATGCCTCAACAGCCAATGGACCCTCGCTTTCGTCAAGCTGCTCTTGAATACCACGAATTTCCCAAACCCGGAAAACTTGAAATCGTAGCCACCAAGAGCATGGTGAATCAACGCGATTTGGCCTTGGCGTACTCTCCCGGGGTGGCCGCCGCTTGCGAAGAAATCGAGCAAGACCCCGCCGCCGCCGTGCGCTACACCTCGCGCGCCAATCTGGTGGCCGTGGTTACCAATGGCACGGCAGTGTTGGGTCTGGCAACATTGGGCCTTTGGCTGCCAAGCCTGTTATGGAAGGCAAGGCTGTGCTGTTCAAAAAGTTTGCGGGCATTGATGTGTTCGACATCGAAATCGATGAAACCGATCCTGATAAACTCATTGAAATCATCAAGTCCCTGGAGCCCACTTTTGGTGGCATTAATCTGGAAGACATCAAGGCCCCGGATTGCTTCAAAATAGAGCGCGCCTTGCGCGCACAAATGAAAATTCCGGTATTCCACGATGACCAGCATGGCACGGCCATTGTGGTGGGTGCTGCGGTTATCAACGGCCTGGAAGTCATTGGCAAAAAATTAAATGAAGTGAAACTGGTTACTTCCGGTGCGGGTGCGGCTGCGCTGGCGTGCCTGGATTTGCTGGTGGAAATGGGCTTGCGCCGCGAAAACGTGTTTGTGTGCGATTTAAACGGCGTGGTGTATGAAGGCCGCCCCGAGGGCATGGACCCGGACAAGGCCCGTTACTGTCAAAAAACCAGCGCCCGCAAACTGGCAGATGTCATGGTAGATGCCGATGTGTTTCTGGGGCTTTCTGCAGGCAACGTGGTTAGCCAGGAAATGGTGAAAACCATGGCCGCCAAGCCACTCATTCTGGCGCTTGCCAACCCCACACCCGAAATTTTGCCGGAAAAAATTCAGGAAGTGCGCAGCGATGCTGTTATTTGCACAGGCCGCACCGATTACCCGAACCAAGTGAACAATGTGTTGTGTTTTCCCTTTATTTTCAGGGGGGCGCTGGATGTTGGTGCTACCACCATTACCAAAGAAATGGAGGTGGCAGCCGTGAAAGCCGTGGCTGAACTGGCCCGCAAAGAACAATCCGACATTGTGGCCTCTGCCTACAGTTCGCAGAATCTGAGTTTTGGTCCCGAGTACCTGATTCCCAAGCCGTTTGACCCACGCCTTATTGTGCACATTGCACCGGCGGTGGCGCAGGCCGCCATGGACAGTGGGGTGGCCACTCGCCCTTGGCCGACATGGAAACTACCGCGAGCAGTTGCAGCAGTTTGTGTATCACTCTGGCACCTTCATGAAACCGATTTTTCGGTGGCGCGTCGCAGTGTGCAGGAAAGCCCACACACCTCCCGGATTGTTTTTGCAGAGGCCGAAGACGAGCGTGTACTGCGCGCGGTGCAGGTGGTGGTGGATGAAGGCTTGGCCAAGCCTGTTCTGATTGGCAGGCCTGCTGTGCTTGAACGCCGCATTGAACGCTTTGGTCTGCGTATTCGGGCTGGTGTTGATTTTGAAATGATCAACCCCGAGCACGACGAGCGCTACAAAGACTACTGGCAGTCTTACCACGAGCTTACCGGACGCAAAGGGGTTACTGCCGACTACGCCAAGGTGGAATGCGTCGCCGCAACACGCTGATTGGCGCAATGATGATTAAAAAAGGCCATGCAGACGGCATGATTTGCGGTACTTTTGGAACGCATCCTCTGCACCTGCGGTATGTCGATCAAGTAATTGGTTTGCGCCCTGGCTGCAAAACCTACGCTGCCATGAATGCCCTCATGTTGCCCAAGCGCCAGGTGTTTATTGTGGATACCCACGTAAATTACGACCCAAGCGCCGAGCAGATTGCTGAAATTACCATCATGGCTGCCGAGCAACTCATGCGTTTGGGCATTGAGCCCCAAGCGGCATTGCTTAGCCATTCCAATTTTGGCTCCAGCAGCGAGCCCTCGGCCCTGAAAATGCGTGCAGCCCTGGAATTGCTGCGTGTTCAGGCCCCGTGGTTGGCCGTTGATGGTGAAATGCACGGCGACAGTGCTTTGGATGAAAGCGTACGTAGCAGCCTGGTTAGCGATTCTGCATTCAAAGGCGAGGCCAATTTGCTGATATGCCCTAACATTGATGCCGCCAACATTTCCTACAACCTGCTGAAATCTGCCGCTGGCGGTGGCGTGGCCATTGGGCCGATGTTGCTGGGTGTTGATGCACCGGTGCACATTCTTACACAATCTGCTACTGTGCGCCGTATTGTCAACATGACCGCACTGGCGGTTCTGGAAGCAAACCCTGCCAGTGTGGTGGGGCAGGGGTGAATCACGAAAATTCAAAGCCCCAGACGTCGGGCGCTGCTTGAATCGCCGGGCGTCACACGCCGTAGCGCTTTGGCACGAAAGATATATATTTTCGTTTTTTGTTAAGATGTGTAACTTTCTGTGGTATTGTATGCCGCGCAGTGAATTGAAACATTTCTTGGCTAAAGCAGGTAATGGTTATAAACAAAAAGGCTGCGTAGGTGTAATGGCTATCCAAACCCCAGAAAGGATTTTTTCTCATGTTTATTCACTCAACTGTGCCCGCTTCTTCTCTGTCGGGTGCTTTACCACACAATCACAATCACTCGACTAAGCCTCCTATTAGCCTCAAAGGGGCGGCAGTTTTACTGCTAACTGCTTTAGGTGGGGCAGCTGGCAAAGTCGTTCCGGGTGCTTCTTCAGGGCTTTCGAAAGGGGGTGCTGACAAGAATTCCCTAAATCCCCCGGTAAATCCTTATTTAGGGCGTATTCTAGCCAGCCAGCATGGTGTTGGAACCCACCCTGGTGATGGGGTTGGCGGCAAGGACTCATTGACGGACGTTTTTAAATACGGTGGCTCCTCGGTTGTTGCAGAAAACCCAGAGCCTGAAAATCCAGAGAGTCTTCATAACAATGGGCGTGCGCTAACAAGAAAGAAATCTAACCCTAGCCCCAAACCCAAACTACCTTCTGTTCCGAAGAGCCCCCCGCCTAATTCTCATGGCACAAGAAATAGCGGGGATAGCTCCAGCCAAAGTACGACTTCCCTTAGAGCGTGTTCACGATCTTGAATATTTGTAATAATATTGGGTATGAAAAAGAAAAAATACCCAAGCGACCTCAGTGTCGATCAATTTGAAAAATCAGGCCGTTGTTGGAACAGGCGCGTCGAAAGACCAAGCCGCGCACAGTGGATTTGTACGAGGTTTTTTGCGCGGTGCTTTATCTGTTGCGTACCGGTTGCCAGTGGAGGGCGTTGCCGTCGGACTTTCCGAAGTGGCGCACGGTGCATTCGTATTTTTCCA
>JAAURO010000081.1 GCA_012032215.1 Limnobacter sp. | reverse complement strand
CTGCGATTCTGTAAGCGTCTTGGTCGTCGTAGTATCACCGAATTTAACTATCGTTACGCGGATACCAGTGATGCGCATATCTTTGTAGGCGTTAAACTGAATAATGGCCATGAGGGCAAAGAAAGATTTTTAAAGGAATTTGCTCAGGCGGGTTATTCGATACTCGATATCTCGGATAATGAAATGGCGAAACTGCATTTGCGCTACATGGTGGGCGGCAGGTCGCAACCGCAAGGCAATGGCCGCGCTTTACGAATTTGATCGCATGGCTAAAGCCACTGTGCAAGCTCACTGCCTTAAGGCAGATATGGACAGGCTGGCGTTCATATCACGTACTTCCATGGGTTGGTTGGGCATTGTGGGCCCTTGGAACGAAGGGCGTTTCGTGCGTGTTTTCCAAACTACTGTCGATTGGATTGGGTAGATCTCGCGGGGCATGTCGCTTATGCCGATTACGTTTTTACCAACAACCATGAGGTGGATTTTCTGGCTCAAAGCATGGGCCGTGCACAGCTGAGCGGGTGGCGAAAATCTGCTTGAATCCCCATCTCACTAAGTGTAGGTAGATGGTGCTTTTAAAGGCGCTTATCTATTTGATTTATATGTATTTGTTGTAAGTGTGCTAGTGGCTGCGGGTAAAGGCGGTGTTGCAGAGTTACTACAGAATATCCAGAAATCAGGTACTCACGGCGCGTTTTGATTGGTTGCCATCTGTCTCTACGTGTACATTGTCACTCGTGCTGCCGTAATTGGTGGCAAGCAATCAACCAATCTTATAAGGGTGAAACATGAACAAGAAGCTTCTAGCTGCCGCCTTGGGTGTAGCTTTCGCTGCTCCAGTATTCGCTGATGCATCCAACCTGACTCTGTATGGTCGTCTGCACACCGTGCTTGACCACCAAAGCACCGACACTGGCGCTGCTTCCACTGGCGGTAACTTTACCGTTCAAAGCGCTTCTTCACGCGTGGGTATCAAGGGCCAAGAAGACCTCGGTAGCGGTCTGAACCTGGTATTCGGCTGGGAAGTGCAGATTTCTTCTGATGCCAACGATGCGGGCAATGGTGTAACTGGAAACAGTGGCGCCTTGAATGACGGCCGTCATGCTTACTTGGGCTTCAAGGGCGCATACGGTACCCTGACTGTTGGTACACAAGACGGTGGTAACGAAACTGTTGCTCCTTTCTACGACCTGGCTTCTACTTTTGCTGGTGGTCTGACCAACAATGGCGGCCCTTTGACTCAGGTTCAGTCTGACATCAGCAGTGATGATTCTGTTCTTGCCGGTAATCAGCGTCGCAACAACTCTTTCGGTTATTCACACACAATCGCTGGTGTGAAAATCGCTGCCCGTCATTCTCTGAATGGTACCAACAACGCGTCCAACAACGCTGGTGCGACTACCAAAGAAAACGGCAATCGGGAAACTGAAGTTTCAGCAGCCTACACGATTGGCGATCTGATGATCGGTGGCGCTCTGTTCCTGGATGACCGTCAAGGCGGTACACCTGCAGCAGCCAACGTTGAAAACGGCTACCTGTTGGGCGCAACCTACAAAATGGGTGCTCTGAAGCTGGGTGCTGGTGTTCAGGTTAACGAATACTACGGCCAGGTTAACGGTGACGACTCAGAGACCCGTGCAGCCATTTCTGCTACTTACGACCTGGGCGGTGGTTCACAGGTTTACGGTCTGTTCGGTGACGGCGAAGACCTTGATGGCGGTAACGACCTGCAACAATTTCAGCTGGTATATAGCTACGATTTGAGCAAGCGTACACGCACTTACGTTGGTTTCCAGCGCGTAAGCTCTGACCCCATCGCCGGCGGCGCAGAAACTGATGTAGACAACTTCACAGTTGGTCTGCGTCACAACTTCTAATTGTTGGCAGTTTGAATGCTGCTGTCGATTGAAAAGTAGAAAAAACCGACCTTTCGGGTGGTTTTTTTTCGGCTTCTGTGTGTTTTAAGCCAAGTCAAGCCCGAATTGGAGCGAAAAGAGGGTGAAGGCGTATCAAGCTGTAACATGGTGAATGCCAATCATCTCGGTCATACTTTGGCTGTCTAGCAGGGTAAGCATGTTGTCCGGTGTTTTTACCACCGCTCGTACCATGCCTGTTTGTTCCATCATGCCTTTTACAGGCTGTATTTTGTCGTGCGTAACAATGGGTATTTCTCCGAGTATGTCTACCAAAAAACCTACCATTCCTTCATCCATGCCGGTGTTTAGCAGCACCAGTTGCATCGGTTGGTTGGGTTGCCTAGGGGGGCTTGGTAAGCCTAGCAGCGGTGCCAGGTCTACCACCAGGACCGATTCTCCGTGGTGGAAGATGGTGCCCAGTATGTACTCGGGTGCACGCGGTATGCTGGCAAGGTTGCCGGCTACAATGGCGCTTTTTACTTCCATGGTTTCCAGGCCAAACCAGCGTCCTCCAATCGAGAATGTGGCTATTTCTTCCGTTTCTGTGGATTTTACATTGTGCCGAAAAATAGAAAAATCAATGCTTTTTGATGCCATTGGTGTGGCTCAATTCCGGTGCCAGCGGTGTCAGGTAAAAACAGCTGAGGTTGTTTTGGTAAGAGCAGTCGCTGTCTTTGTATTCGCGGTATTGGCCCGAGTGCGAGTAGCCCAGTGCGTAGTAAATTCCATCAATCTGAATTAGGCTGGAACCCGAGGCATTGCGTGTGTGTGCTGTGGCTTCGGGTGGTAGTTCCAGGCGCAGTTTGCCGTTTTCAATAAAGCGTTCGGTGTTGGATGAAACCACAGCGCCGGTGGGGTCTACGATGTAGGCCAGGCTGTCGATTCCGCAAGGGCGAGAGTCATTTAAAATGGCTTCAAACTGAGGTTCGCTGTCAAATACCAAGGCAATTACACCCAGCGCTTTGGTGGGGGTGTGTCGGTTGTTGTACAGCGCGGCGCAGTAAATGTAGGTGGGGCGGTCTTGGTAAAGTTCGCTGGGCGCAAAGTCGCTTACGATGTATTCTTCCTGATCGCGAAGTTTCAGGGTCTCGTCAATCCAGGGGGCTTGTATATGGGTGCCTTGCAGGTTTTTCTCGCCGCTGTTGGCAAGCACCAGGCCTTTGGGGCTTATCAAAAGCACGTCCGTGTATACCGTGTACAGGCTGTTGATGTACTTCAGGCAGTCTTCGGCGGCCTGGGCTTGTTCTTTGTCGGTGGGCTTGAGCAGGGCATTTTCCAGGGTATCGGTTAGCGACCACCAGCGACAGTCGTTGGCACGTTCATAGAGGTTGCGATCCATCAGGTCGATGGCCAGCATGGCGGCAAGCTGTTGCTGCTGCAGCATGGTTTGCTGGGTGGTTTCGGTCAGGTTTTGCAAGGTATTCTGGAAAAGCTGACGTGTTTGCTCTCCTGCCTTGCTGATTTCCCACAACAATGTTTTGCTAAAGCTTTCGCCCATGTTTTGCCGGGTAGAACGCTGCATGATGTTGCCGTTCCATACGCTGCGGTTAAGCTGCTTTTGAATGTTTTGCGCGTCGCCACGGATTTCAATGATTTTGGGGTCGGCCAGGCCATTGCTTTGGGTCCAGTCTAAGTCGGGCCAGTTGCCATTCCCGTTGTCGGTGCTGGTGTTAAAGGCGTGTTGCAGGGGCACTAACGAAAACCCTCGCCAGTTTGGGCCATGGTAGCCTTGGTAGCCTACGGTGTTTTGATGCTGGTGAGGTACGAGGTGGGGCCAATCTGGCAGGTAAGCAGGCCATCGCGCTCTTTAACTTTCAGGGTTTTTCCTGCTCCCAGGAATTCTTCGTCGCTGGAAAATACCACCTGGTTGCTGGCATCTATGACGCCGCACAGTGTCCAGTTGGACTGATCCTGTTCGGGTAAAATACGGGCAAACAGGGCTTTGCTTTCTTCTTGCAGGTTAAACAGCAGGGCTACAAAGCCCACCACTTTGCCTGCTTCTTCCATTTTCCAGGCATAAATCAGGCTGTTTACCTGCTCTTGCGGTAGCAGCGTGCCGTAGTGTTCGAAGTACGCTGTTGCGGCGTTGATTTTCCCGGGCAGCCAATCCACCGTGTCGGCTGGGCTGTAGTGGCCCAGGCGATCAATCAGTACACGGCCTTTGGCATCCAGAAGCACCACATTCTGGTACACCGAGTATTTGGCTACGTAGTTGTGCAGGCGTGCGCGCGTGTCGGCGGCCAGCCTGGAATCGGCATTGTGCAATTGGTCGGGCAGTTTGGCGGCGGCAAGCAGTTCCTGGTCGGTAGACAAAAAGCCAATGTCGGCCGTGCGTTCAAACAGGTTGCGAACCAGAATGTCGATGGTGTTTTGCGCTTTGGTTTCCAGATTTTGAACCACTTTTTGACCGAAAGCTCTACCAGCGAGGTTGACAATTCATTGGCGAGGTTGTGAAACCCACTGCGTGTTTCGCCGATTTCAGCCCCAATATTGGTTAATTCGCCCAGCAGGCTTAAATTGTTCCATTTGTTTTGAAGGTCTTTGAGCTCATCGGTCAAGTGATCCAGGCTATCCAGGTGCCTGGCAAGTTCAATATACGAACGCTTTAGCTTGATGCCTTTGTAGGTCGTCAATTCCATCCGTGGCTCCGGGTATTCCTGTGTGCGTTGAGTCTCAGAGTGACATCACCAGGGTGGTGTGATTACCCCTGTAAGGGTGTTTAGCCCAACAGGGTTAGGTGTGGTGAGCCGCGCACAATCCCTGTTTTTTAAGGCCCTGTAGGGCCTGAAGGCGGGCGCAGGGCTGCTAATCTGCTAAGCTTGCCGTACTCTGAATGAACCGGAATACCAACGGTTTATTCGCTGTCTGCTCTGGGGTTGGTGCCCTGAAGGCAGAAGGGGAGTGCGGTATGAACCCACGTGTGTAGGGATTCGGTCCGATAAGCCATGTTGTGGCTGCGGTCGAGTCCGAACCCCACATCTTGTACGAGAAACTCGGAAAAAGGTGAAGCGTAAAAAATGATGCAATCTTTTCAATTGAATTCGTATCTCTTTGGCGGCAATGCGCCTTATGTTGAAGAGTTGTACGAAAATTACCTGGATAACCCTGCCTCGGTGCCTGAAAAATGGCGCGCGTATTTCGACCAGATGCAGTTGGTGCCCGCAACTGGCGGAACGGTAGACCAACCCGATGTGGCCCATGCGCCGGTTGTCGCGTCCTTCGCCCAGCGTGCCAAAAAAGGCTTTTTGCAGCCACAGTCTCAAAGTGCAGACCTGGAAGTGGCGCGCAAGCAAGTGCATGTGCAAACCATTATTGCGGCTTACCGCTATCTGGGTTCGCGCTATGCCAACCTGGACCCACTTAAGCGCCAGGAGCGTCCCTCCATTCCTGAACTCGATCCGGCTTTTTATGGCCTCACCGAGCCCGACATGGACATCGTGTTTTCTGCCACCAATACCTATTTTGGCCAGGATCAAATGACCCTGCGCGACATCGTCAAATCGTTGCGCGATACTTACTGCCGCTCTATTGGCTTTGAATACATGCACATTGGCGACCCGGCGCAAAAGCGCTGGTTGCAAGAGCGTGTGGAAACCAATTTGGCCAGCCCCCAGTTTACGGGTGATCAAAAGCTGCGCATTCTGGAGCGGTTAACCGCTGCGGAAGGTCTGGAGCGCTATTTGCACACCCGTTATGTGGGCCAGAAGCGCTTTTCTCTGGAAGGCGGAGAATCGTTTATTGCCTCTCTGGATGAACTTATTCAGCGTGGCGGACGAGATGGTGTGCAGGAAATTGTAATCGGCATGGCCCACCGTGGCCGCTTGAACGTGCTGGTGAACACCCTGCGCAAGAATCCCAGCGTGCTGTTCGAGGAATTCGAGGGCAAACAGGCCGATGATCTGCCCGCAGGCGATGTCAAATACCACCAGGGCTTTTCTTCCGATGTCACCACTCCCGGTGGCCTGTGCATTTGTCGCTGGCATTTAACCCCTCGCACCTGGAAATTGTAAACCCGGTGGTTGAGGGGTCGGTAAAAGCCCGCCAAGAGCGCCGTGGCGACAAAGAAGGCCGTCAGGTGCTGCCTATTCTTGTGCACGGCGATGCGGCCTTTGCAGGCCAAGGCGTGGTGATGGAAACCTTAAACCTTGTGCACACCCGTGGTTATGGCACAGGCGGCACGGTGCATGTGGTGATTAACAACCAGATTGGCTTTACCACTTCCGACCCGCGCGACAGCCGCTCTACGCTGTATTGCACCGATGTGGTCAAAATGATTGAAGCGCCGGTGTTCCACGTGAATGGCGACGACCCGGAAGCCGTTATTTTTGCCACCCAGCTTGCCCTGGATTTCCGCAATGAATTCAAGCAGGATGTGGTGTTGGATATTGTGTGTTTCCGTAAACTGGGTCACAACGAGCAAGACACACCGGCAGTTACCCAGCCTTTGATGTATCGCAAAATTGCGCAGCACCCCGGTACCCGTGCCTTGTACGCCGAGCGTTTGGTGATGCAGAACGTGCTGAAAGAAGCCGATGTGGATGCTCTGGTGGAAAACTTCCGCACTGCCATGGATGAAGGGCGCCACGGCCGGAACGACCCGGTTCTTACCAACTACAAAAGCAAGTTTGCCGTAGACTGGTCGCCGTACCTGAACAAAAAATGGACCGATGCTGCCGACACTTCTGTACCCAGCAGCGAAATTCGCCGTTTGTCTGAGCGCATTACTACCTTGCCTGCAGACTTCAAGTTGCATCCTTTGGTGCAAAAAGTCATAACCGATCGGGCGGCCATGGGCCGTGGCGAAAGTTCCATGGATTGGGGTATGGGCGAGCACCTGGCTTTTGCGTCCTTGGTGAACTCAGGCTACGCTGTGCGCGTAACAGGCCAGGATTGCGGGCGCGGCACCTTTACGCACCGGCATGCTGTCTTGCACCATCAGGGGCGTGAAAAGTGGGACGAAGGCTTTTACATTCCGCTGCAAAATATTTCTGACAGTCAAGCCCCTTTTACCATCATTGATTCCGTGTTGTCGGAAGAGGCGGTGTTGGGTTTTGAGTATGGCTACTCTACTGCCGAGCCCAATGCCTTGGTGGTGTGGGAAGCCCAGTTTGGCGACTTTGCCAACGGTGCCCAGGTGGTTATTGACCAGTTCATCAGCTCGGGCGAAGTGAAGTGGGGCCGTGCTTCTGGTTTGGTCATGATGTTGCCGCATGGCTACGAAGGTCAGGGGCCAGAGCATTCGTCTGCCCGCATAGAGC
>JAAURO010000080.1 GCA_012032215.1 Limnobacter sp. | reverse complement strand
ACCAGTTGTTGTGTAAAAACGCCTTAAAGCAACCGGCACGGTTGCGGTGCCGTATCAGGGTGTAATGGTAAACAGCAAGGCACCATGCAACCAGCCAACCAAGCCAGAATGCCATGCCCAGTTGCGCCATGTGGGCCACTACCGCCCACAGGACCAGGCACGCAGCGTAACACAGCACAATGCCCAGCACATCAAAGCGCCCTAAAGTAATGGCGGCGGTTTTAATGTTCAGCTTGAGATCATCGGGTTTGTCTACCAAGGCGTATTCGGTGTCGTAAGCCACCGTCCAACACACGTTGGCGCCAAAAAGCACCCAAAACACCGCAGGCACTTCGCCCAGCACAGCCACAGCAGCCATGGGTATGGCAAACCCAAATGCAATGCCCAGGTAAGCCTGCGGGAAAGCAAAAAACCGCTTGGTAAACGGGTAGGAGGCCGCTAAAAAAGCAGCAGGCAGGCTCATTAACACCACCTTGGTGCCCAAAGGCAAAGTAATCAGCGACGCCACCGCCGCCAGCGCAGCCGCCACAAACAGGGCTTCGCTGGGTGCAATTCTGCCCGTGGCAAGTGGGCGTTCGCGGGTACGCTCTACGTGTTTGTCGATATGGCGGTCGGCGTAATCGTTCACGGCACACCCGGCAGAGCGCATCAACACCACCCCAGCCACAAACACCAGCAACACAGGCCACGGCGGCAAGCCATCGGCAGCCAGCCACAACCCCCACAAGGTAGGCCACATCAGCAACAAAATACCAATCGGTTTGTTCAAGCGCAGCAAAAGAACATATTCTTTCAAATGCGCAACACGAAAAAGCACAGGCCCCCGCATGTTACAAACGCATCGGTAAAATAACCATTTGCTGGCCAGCGCCGTGCAAACGGCGCTGTAGCTCCAGGGCCGCCTGGTTGTGCAACAAGCGGGTAAACACGTTTTCGTGTTCAAACACCAGCTTGCTGGTAAAAAAGATAGCATTGGAGTGGTCTTTGGCAATTTCGGCAGCCAGGCGGGTAAGCTCTTCTACCGCATCGGTGCCAAATACCAAATAGCTTTTAGCGCGTAGACCATGGCTTTTGCAAAAATTCACAAAATAATTCAACGACACAAAAGCATCGGTTTTCATGGCCTCCAAGGCATCTTTACCGCCGTAGGCATGCACATCCACGGTTCGGGCATTGATAAACACAAAATTCTGAAAATGCTCAGGGAACATCCGCTGCACCCACAACAAAGCGTGCATGCCACCGCCCCTGCTATTGCCCACCACAAACACCGCCGTGTTGCCATTGGCAATCAGCTCGGGTGGCGGTTGCTCTGAACCATAGGGTGTGTCGGCAAATGCCTCGTCAATTTTTGCAATGCTTTGCCGCGTGCGCTGGTAATGCTTGCGAATACGCCAGCAGCCAAGCACCACTGCCGTGGTAACCACCACAGTAAACCATCCGCCATTAAAAAACTGCGTTACCAGCGTGCCCACCAAAACAGAAGCCGCCACCACAAAGCCCAACACCGCAGAAAGCAGCCCCTTCCACCAACCTGCCTCACCCCGGTGCCTTACCCAATACACCACCAACCCCGCCAAAGCCAGGCTGAATACCAGGAAGACATTGACAGAAAACAGCACCACCAAAGCACCCACATCTGCATTGGTTAAATACACCATCACCAGGGCCAGAATACCCATCACCAGCATGCCATTCTGGGTCACCAGTTTGTCAGACAAATACCGGAACTGATGTGGCAACCAGGAATCTATCGCCATGGTAGAAAGCACGCGCGGCCCTACCCGCAACCCCACATGCGCAGCCAGCATCAGCACCATGATTTCCAGCGCAAGCAACACCGCCGTACAGGCCATCACCAACCGGCTGTTCCAGCCAAAGCTTGTAAATACGGTTTGAAACAAAATACCGTTCAAAGCACGCGCAGGATGCGCCTCCACCTTCCACAGCAAATACAGTGCAGAAAAACTGCACGCCACAAAAGCCAAGCACAGGCCACATACACCAGCAGCTTTTTACGCCGCGCACCGCTTTGCCGCACATTGCTTAACTGAATGCAATCGGTTGCTGCCTCTATGCCGGTAAACGTGCCCCCACCCAGAAAAAACCCTTTTGCAAACACCCCGATCACGCCCAACAGCCCCAACACACCGATTTGATTGGTGGTATCGCCCACACTGCGATCAATAATGCCGCCGATGTCTTGAAAGTGATCTGAAAGCCCCACCAGAATAAACAACACGTGAGAAAACAAAAAAGCCAGAAAAAGCGGGCGTATCAAGCGCAAAGGCAAACCCCGCCGGGTAGTCTGAAAACGCAGCAGCACCAGCAATGCCGCCAAAGCCAGCCATACATGCAATTCGTACCAATGCGGGGGCAAAAACGTAAACACCAAGCGCGCCGAAGCACTCACCCCCATCGCCACCATGATCACATAATCCACCAACAACGCAGCACCGGCCACCAGCCCCACAAAAGGCCCAAGCAACTGAGTAGACATGGCGTAACCGCCACCCCCCTTCGGGAAAAGCTCGGTTACCTGAAAATACGTCAAAGACACCAGCAGAATACAAACCGCCGTAAGCACCCCAAGCAACAGCAGCAAATGGTTGGCCCCATCCAGTGCCAGAAAAGCCGCCTCTGGGCCAAAAGCAATCGAAGCCAGCCCGCAGGCAGCCACCGCCATCCACGCATAATCTTTTGAAAACACTGAATTACGCCGGGCATGATCGAGATCAAGAATTTCTGGCTGTGAAGTACTAACCGCTTCGTTGCGGGAGTGGTCATGAACGGCCATATTGAGGTTTTTCCGCAGTGCAATAAGAAAGAGCGATGGTATACCGCTCTACCCGGAAAAACAACGCCACCAGAGTTGCTATGATTGCTTTCTATGAGTTGGCGGGCGGTTTTGCGTTCCTGTCTCCTTGCAACTATTCCATTTTTGATCACCCTGGTTTGGAGTCGCGTATGCCAAACTTTTTTCAGGAGTTTACAACCATGAGCCAACGAGAAATCGTATCCACCAAAAAGCACCTGCAGCCATTGGTCCCTACAACCAGGCTGTCAAACTGGGCAACGTGGTGTTTACCTCCGGGCAAATTGGCCTTGTGCCAGAAACCGGCGAACTCGCGGGCGCCGACACCAAAACTCAGGCCCACCAGGCATTTCGCAACCTGGCTGCCGTAGCAGAAGCAGCAGGCGGCTCGCTGGCCGATGTCGTTAAATTCACCCTGTTCCTCACCGATCTGAGCGAATTCAGTGAAGTAAACGCCCTTATGCAAGAATACGTGCAAGAACCCTACCCCGCCCGGTCTACCGTAGAAGTGTCTGCGCTTCCCAAGGGTGCGCGCTTTGAAGTAGACGCAATTTTGTCAATTTAATCGCAAGCCGGGCTTTTTTTCCTTGCCCGGCAACACCCTGCCAGCCAGCAGCACAAGCGCCTTGCACACACCCCATTCTTTTCCAGAACTGGAAGCACTTCCCGAAGCACTGGCCGAAAAAACCAGAACGCTTCTGGGCACCAACAACTGGATGGGCCTGGCACTGCACTTGCCACTGCGGTTTGAAGATCGATCTACCATTGCTGCCATGGACAGTCTGAGCGCTGGCCAAAAGGTCAATCTGACCGGCACGGTAGTAGCCCAGGAAGAAGTGCGCGCACCGCGCAAACAATTTAAAGTATGGGTAGAAGATGGCGATTCCCGCCTCTTGCTGCGCTGGATGCACGTATATCCAGGCCTGGCCGCCAAAATGCCACTGGGGGCCCAACTTAAAATTAGTGGTCAAATCCGGCAGGGCTTTAACACGCTGGAAATAGTACACCCCACAATTACCCGCCTTGCCAGCTCAACGCTCAGCTCTAGCGAACACTGTGCGCCGCAACACAACCCTGTCAGCAACACCAACGCACCCATCGGCATTCTGGAACCGGTATACCCCAGCAGTGCCACTCTTAAACAGGCCGACTGGAAACGCTGGATGCGCCAACTCCCCGCCGCCTGCTATGAAGACACCCTGCCCGCCAGCGCCCTGAAACGCCTGAAACTGCCCGACTGGAACACCGCCTTGCACACCCTGCATGGCCAAGCCAGCCCACAATCGCTTGCCGCACTAAACAGCCGCACCCACCCCGCTTGGGCACGTATCAAATTTGACGAACTGCTGGCCCAGCAACTGCTATTCAAACAGTTTCGGGCACAAAAGCTGCGCGATACCGCACCGCCGCTAAGCGGCAGCCATGCTTGTACCACCCCGCAAACCGACACCCTGAAACAGCGCTTTTTAAAGCTGCTGGGTTTTCAACTTACACAGGCACAACACCGGGCAATTGCCGAAATAGAAAGCGATCTAGCCTTGCCCCACCCCATGCAACGCCTGCTGCAAGGCGATGTAGGAAGCGGCAAAACCGTGGTAGCCATGATGGCCTGCCTGCACGCCATAGAAAGCGGTACACAAGCCACCTTTTTAGCCCCCACCGAAGTGCTGGCAGCCCAGCACCATTTCAAACTGAAGGCCCTGTGCGACCAACTGGGCATACGTTGCGCCCTGCTACAAGGCAGCTTGAAGAAAAAAGAAAAAACCAGTGTATTGCAAGCCATGGCGCACGGCGAACTTGACCTCGTCATTGGTACCCACGCCCTTGTGCAAGACAACGTTGAATTTTCCAACCTGGGCTTGGTGATAGTGGATGAACAACACCGGTTTGGGGTGGCACAACGGCTTAAAATCATTAACAAAAGCAGGCATGGCACCGTGGCACACCAACTCATGATGAGCGCCACCCCCATTCCCCGCACACTGGCGCAAACCTGCCTGGCCGACTTACAGGTATCCAATCTGGATGAAAAACCACCTGGCAGAAAACCCATAGTCACCAAACTGCTTTCCGACAAAAAAAGAGACCAGCTGATTGCCGCCATGGAGCACGAAATTGCCCAAGGCCAACAAGTCTACTGGGTATGCCCTCTGATAGAAGAAAGCGAAAAACTCGATTTGCAAGCTGCACAAGCCACGTTTGAGCTTCTGGAGCAAGCCCTGCCCAATGCGCGTGTGGGCTTGCTGCACGGCAAGCAAGACAGCAAAACCAAACAAGACACCATGGCACGCTTTGCCCAGGGTGAACTCGATTTGCTGGTTTCAACCACAGTAATTGAAGTGGGTGTGGATGTATCGAATGCAAGCCTGATGGTTATCGACCAGGCTGAACGGTTTGGACTCGCTCAACTACACCAGCTGCGTGGCCGCGTAGGGCGTGGCAGCGTACAAAGCGTGTGCGTGCTGGTGTACGGCGCTCCCCTTTCGTACACCGCAAAATGCGCCTGAAAGCCATGCACGAAAGTGACGATGGTTTTTACCTGGCAGAAGTAGATCTTGAAATTCGAGGCCCGGGCGAGCTGCTGGGCAAGCGGCAATCTGGTCTGCCTGCCCTGCGCTATGCCGACCCCCTGCACGACAAAGAATGGGTAGAAGCCGCCCGTCAACTGGCTGCCGAACTACCCGACAATTCGCCCGCCGTGCAGCGCCACATAGACCGGTGGATAGAAAAAGCCCCTTGGTGGCAAACCTAGGGAACCCCTGATCAACTCGCACACAGACAGATTGCTTATTCCTGCTCTTTTTTGGCGCTTTTGTTAACGCGGTGAGGCAGTTTTTCCTTGATACGTGCAGACTTGCCTGAACGCTCGCGCAGATAGTACAACTTGGCGCGTTTCACATCGCCAAAACGCTTCACGTCAATTTTTTCCACAAGTGGCGAATAGGTTTGGAAAGTACGCTCTACGCCTTCACCGGAAGAAATTTGCGAACAATAAATGAAGAGTTCAAACCGCGATTGCGTTTGGCAATAACCACACCTTCGTAAGCCTGTAAACGCGAGCGGGTGCCTTCGGTAACGCGTACAAACACCTCCACAGTGTCGCCAGCCCTGAATGTTGGAATTTCCTTGTTAAGGCGCTTGATTTCTTCTTCTTCCAGTTGTTGAATCAAATTCATGGTTAACTCCGTTGCATCATTCACGGCCTCTTATTGCCAGACAACGCCAGGCAACCATTGGTTGTTGCCTTTAATCGCCACACAACTTACCCATACCCTGCAAAAGGTTGGGCCACACCGCCAGAGGATGAAATAAAAAATACCCGCAGCACCCTCTTTATGGAGTGAGTGCTTACACAGGGGCCAACAAAGGCACCTATACAATGCGGGCGATGGTTAGGTGTCCGTTTTTTTAGCCGCTAGGCTTAATAAATCAGGACGATAGCGCTTTGTAAACTCTACAGACTTCTCAAAACGCCAGGCGGCTATTCTAGCGTGATTTCCAGATAAAAGCACCTCAGGAACCGGGGTTTTTTCAAAAATTTCCGGCCGGGTGTAATGAGGGCAATCGAGCAGGGGCAAAGAAGGAGTGCTGCCAGCAAGGCCAGGGCTTGAAACAGCACCGGAACCAACGCTGGAACAACGCCGGAACCAGCATCGGGTCTGCTGCTTGAATGGCTGCAAGAGCCGCCACGGAAGCCAATTTCAAAAGAATCCTGCACAGCAGACTGGCTGCTGTTTAAGGTGCCGGGCAGCAAACGCACCCAAGCATCTATCAGGCAGGCAACCGGCAACTCGCCGCCAGACATGACAAAATCACCCAAGCAATAGCTGCGGTCTACATAATGATCGATGAAACGCTGATCCAGTCCTTCGTAGCGGCCACACAGCAAAATACAGCCGCCCGGGGAAATAGCCGCACTTAAAGACCGCACCTCTGCTTGCTTGAGCAAGGGACCATGGGGAGTGAGAAAAACCACCGGAGCGTGATCGCCCGGCATTTGCGTAGACCGCTCTGCCCGGACCGCAGCCAAAGTGTTAACCAAAGGCTGGGCCAACATGACCATGCCCGGCCCGCCCCCATAAGGGCGATCGTCTACGGTACGGTGCGGATCGGTCGTGAAATCGCGCGGATTCCAGACCTTTAAAGACCACAGGCCCTGCTCTTGCGCACGCCCGACCACGCCGAAATTCAACAGACCGGTGAAATCATCGGGAAACAGGGTAATGACATCAAAGCGCGGTACCACGCCGGACTTCGAACCGGATTCCGGGGTGCCCCCCAGCTTTGGTGTCACGAGTAATCTTCCTGCCAGTCCACACGAATACGCCGGTCAGACAAGCAGACCTCTGGCACGTAAGTGTGCACAAAAGGAATAAGGTGCTCGGTTGGGG
>JAAURO010000079.1 GCA_012032215.1 Limnobacter sp. | reverse complement strand
AAAAGCCCGTCAGGCGCTTGCCCCAAGGGCTTTTTAACCGCGGAAATCGCGCCTTTAGCAGCACTGGCGCACGATGAACAACCCGCTTTGGCCCGCCCCGCCAACATTCCCTTGCTAAAACCCGCTTTTGTAAAAAACGGCACAGTAACCGCGGCCAACAGTTCGTCTATTTCAGATGGTGCTGCAGCTGTGGTTCTGATGCGGCAAAGTCTGGCCGAGAGGCTCGGGGCCACGCCGCTTGCCCGTGTGGTGGCGCACACTACCCACGCCCAAAAACCTGCCCTGTTTACGACGGCACCGATTGGTGCCATTCAAAAGCTCTTGCTTAAAACAGGCTGGAAAACCCGGCAGGTCGATTTGTTTGAAATCAACGAGGCCTTTTGCCGTGGTTACCATGGCTGCCATGCAAAGCCTTGGGCTGCCGGCCGAAAAGGTGAATATTCATGGCGGAGCATGTGCGTTGGGCCACCCCATTGGAGCCAGTGGCACCAGGATTGTCTGTACACTACTGGGAGCTTTGCAACACACCCACACCAAGCGCGGCATTGCCTGTCTGTGCATAGGCGGCGGCGAAGCCACAGCCCTTGCTATCGAACTCATTGAATTGCCATGTTAAGCATTCTTTACTTTTTATTGGCCGCAGTCGTTGCAGTGCCTTTGTTTAAAAAACTGGGCTTGGGGTCTATTCTGGGTTACCTGACGGCGGGCGTGTTCATCGGGCCCCAACTGCTTGGCCTGATAGACGATCCAGAAAAAGTGCTGGGCTTTGCCGAAATTGGCGTTATTTTGCTGCTCTTTGTCATTGGCCTGGAACTGGAACCGGCCAAGCTGTGGGCCATGCGCAACAGGGTGGTGGGCCTGGGTGGTGCGCAAATGGCGGCTACCAGCGTCTTGCTGTACGCCTTGCTGCAAGCCTTTACAGAAATGCCACCGATTGCCGCCCTGATTGTGGCGCTGGCATTGGCACTTTCTTCTACCGCTTTTGCACTGCAACTCATGGCCGACAAAGGCGTTTTAGGCAATCAGGAAGGCCGCAGCGGTTTTCCATTTTGCTGTTTCAGGATTTGGCCGTAGTGCCCATCCTGTTTATTGTGCAAGCGGTGGCACCAATACAGCAAGAAGGTTCGAGCAGTGCATGGTGGCTGGCCCCGGTTGCGGTGCTCGGGCTTATTATGTTTGCCCGTTATCTGGTCAACCCGGCACTTCAGTTCATGTCGCGCTATGGCGGGCGCGAAATTATGACCGGTGTGGCTCTGCTGATCGTGCTGGGTTCGGCAGAACTCATGCATCTGGCCGGGCTTTCGGCAGGTATGGGTGCCTTTATGGCGGGCATGATGCTCGCCAACTCCTCGTTCAGGCACCAACTGGAAGCAGACCTCGAACCCTTCAAAGGGCTAAGTCTTGGTTTGTTTTTCATTTCCATCGGCATGACCCTGAACCTGAACCTGGTACTGGAACAACCTTTCACCCTGTTGCTGGGCACGCTAGGGCTTATGGTGCTTAAAACAGCCATTGTTGCGGGCCTGGTGCGCACAGTGGGCATTCCTCTGAACCGCGGTTTGTCGCTGGGCCTGATGCTTGGCCAAGGCGGCGAATTTGCGTTTGTCATAGTGGCGCAGGCACTGGCCTCTGGGGCTGTTACCTCCGAAACAGGTGCACTGGTTAATCTGGTGGTCGGCTTAAGCATGGCAGCCACCTCACCTGCGGTTAACTACCTGGAAAAGCGCTTTGCGCTGAAAGAGCAGCAAAAAGAAACTCCCAGCAGCTATTTTGATCACACGCAGCCCGAAGTGCTTATTTTGGGTTTTGGCCGTTTTGGGCAGGTAACTGGCCGTATTCTGGCTGCCAATCACATTGCCTTTACCGCACTCGACAAAGACGCCGAGCACATTGAATTTGTGAAAAAATTTGGCAACCTGGTGTATTTTGGCGATGCGCAACGCCACGAGCTTTTAAACGCGGCAGGCGTACAGCATGCACGGGTAGTGGTTATTGCCATAGACGACCCAAGCGCCGCCATACACATTGCGAAATTCGTTCGCGCGCACTACAAAAACACCACGGTGGTGGCCCGTGCACACAACCGGACAGATTACATCCGCCTGAAGGCTGCTGGCGCACAAGTGGTTATCCGCGAAATGTTCCCGGCTGGTTTACAAGCTGCGGAAGCAACGCTGAATGCTCTGGGCTTTTCCGACAGCCAGGCCATGAACACCGTTGCCACCTTTAAAACTCACGACGAAAGCATTTTGGCTGAACAGTTTCGTGCCCAGGGTTCGCAAAAAGAAATGCTGGAAATCAGCCTGCGTGGCCGCGAGCAACTGGAAGAAATTTTCCGGAAAGACCAAACCGATGACCACCGACCGCAATAAACCGCATCAGCCGACCCGCTTCACAGCTGCCGACCCCACGGAAAACCATGCCGCATTGTTCAGCACCATTGAACAGGCACTGCACACACAAGGCTACAGTGTGCAACATGGCGCACTGGCCAGGCACCTGGCGCCAAGCCTGAGGGCATCGCTGGAAACCACCGAACAGGGTTTACACCTACCTGCCGGTTTTCAGCAAGCGGGCATAGGCAGGCAAGGCAGTTTTTCCACCAACCCGGATATTCGGCGGGACAACACCCTGTGGCTGGAAAACCGCAACCCAGCGGAGCAAGCCTGGCTTGAGTTTGCGCACGCTTTGCGCTTGCACCTCAACCGCACCCTGTTTCTGGGGCTGTTTTCTTTTGAAAGCCATTTTGCGCATTACCCGCCCGGTGGCTTTTACAAAAAACACCTGGATGCTTTTCAAGGGCAAAAAAACCGCATGGTATCGGTGGTGCTGTATTTAAACCAGAACTGGCTGCCACAAGACGGCGGCGAACTTCTTCTCTACGACGAAACATCCTCCCGGAAAAACTCCATTCGGGTTTTGCCCACAATGGGCACACTCGTTGCCTTTTTAAGCGAGGTGTTTCCGCACGAGGTGCTGCCAGCACAACGCGACCGCTATAGCATTGCGGGCTGGTACAGGCTGAATACAAGCAGTACCAATCAGGTTGACCCACCCAGCTAAGCGGGGTTTAGTCTGAAGCAAGTATCCAGCGTGCAGCTTTTTCTGCAACCACCAGGGTGGTGCTGCTTGCATGGGCACTAACCAGTGTGGGAATCACGCTCGAATCGGCAACACGCAAACGCTGCACACCGCGCACCCGAAGATGGGCATCTACTACCGCCATGTCGTCAGAATCTGCGCCCATTTTGGCAGTGCCCACAAAATTACTGGCGGCAAAGCCTGCGGTCGCAATCTGCTCGGCCAGATCGTCATCTGACTGAAAAGCCTCGCCGGGCAACACCTCCCGCTGCACAAAACCCGCCAAAGCGGGTTGAGAGGCAATTTTGCGCGTCAAACGCAAGGCTCTTATGGCCGCCTTTTTGTCTTCGTCTGTGCCCAAGTAATTGGGATCAATAAAAGGCGCTATTTGAGAATTTGCACTGTGAATTTTTACCGAACCACGGCTGCTGGGCCTAAGGTGGCTGGCATACACCGTAACAGCATCGAAGCGGTGCATGCTTTGGCCGGGTTCAGTCTGGCTGAAAGCCTGCACGGCAAGATGAAGATCGGATTGCGTTGCATTGCGCTCGCGGCCTGAAAAAATACCCAGTTGCGCAAGCGGCATGGCCAAAGGCCCCTTTCGGTGCAAGGCGTAATCAAGGGCCATTTTCAGCGTGCTGCGAACGCTTTTCAGAGAGGTATTCAGGGTGGGTGCATTTTTAACCTGATACACCGAGCGCAGCAACAAATGATCTTGCAGGTTTTGCCCCACACCCTTTAAGTCACGCTGGACCGCAATTCCCAAACCCTGCAGCAAAAGCCTGGGACCTATGCCCGAGAGCTGCAACAACTGCGGGCTGGCAACAGCACCGGCGCACAGCACAACCTCTTTACGTGCTTCTACTTCCAGCACCTCGCTGCCGCGTAACACCTTTACCCCCGTGCACTCCAGGCGACCAAAGGCATTGCGGAACAAGCGCAATCGGGATCCCTGTGAATGCGTCCACACGGTCAGGTTTTTTCTTTTGCCCAGCACGGGCTTTAAAAAAGCCTTCACCGAATTGCACCGAACACCCCGGTTTTGACTGACTTCAAAGTAGCCCACACCCTCGCTGTTGCCCTTGTTGAAGTCTTCTGCAACAGGAATACCAACCTCTTGCGCAGCCTGCACAAAAGCATCCAGTATCTTCCAGCGCACACGCTGAGGCTCTATCCGCCACTCCCCCCTGCTGCCATGACAAGACCAAAGCTGATCATCGGAAGGAGTGCTCTGCAAGTTGTCGAAGCGGTAGTTGTTTTCGTGGCGAATAAAATCACGCAAACAACTTTCCCATGTCCAGGCGGATTCGCCGGTCAGTGTAGCCCATTGGTTGTAATCTTCAGCCTGTCCGCGCAAATACTGCATGGCATGGGTGCTTGATGAGCCCCCCATTACCTTGCCACTGCGCACGTTTAAACGGCGCCCATTCAAAGCAGTGCAAGGCTGGGTTTTGTAATTCCAGTCCAGCGAGTGACTGCCCTGCATATACAAAGCCCCCAGCGGAATGTGCAGTAGAGGATTGTGATCAAACCCACCCGCTTCTATCACCAGAACAGAATTGGCAGTGTCGGCACTCAAGCGATTGGCAAGCAACGCCCCAGCGGTGCCACACCCTACAATCACGTAGTCAAAACTTGCTGTATTTCCCATGTACACCGAACTCAGTAATACTGTTTAAAATGAATGCGCAAAACGCCCTTGTTGCACCCGAAGCACAGGCCAGACCCAAGGCATATGAAGGCTTTTCAGCATGCATTTTAACTTACCTCAAGAAAAATAACCCCACCGATTTTGTAAGTGACTCTTTGACTCGGGGCTGCAGAAAGAAGGTACGCGTACCACTTGCAGCCTTTCTCTGGTAATTCCTAGCTCGGTTAGCTCTTTGTAAGCCCCCAACTCCAGCGATTTACCCGGCCCACACTGGAGCAGTTAAATAGGAGACCTGCAAAAAGCACCCCACCTTGCAGAACACAGGGTGTGGACGTGATTACCTGGCAGGGGCCTTGGGCCAACAGACATGGATCTGGAGCATGTATATGGGAAAGCTGTTATTCGCAGTACTGGTAAGTGTGGTGATTTACCCCGACTGGCCTGCAGAGGCCGTTGCACAAGGGTTCAGCCTGTTCAAAGAAGCGGCAATGGCCTCCACCCGAGGGCCAGGGGGGTAGCTTTAGCTCTGCAAGCCCTCCAGATCATTAAACCGCGAAGTAATCGGGTAGCGCCAATCGCGCCCAAATGCCCGGTGCGTAACGCGTATTCCTACGGGTGCCTGCCGCCTTTTGTATTCGTTGACTTGCAGCAGTTTGACCACGCAAACCACATCGTCGCGCTCGAAGCCTTCTTCCAGAATAGCCTCGATAGATTCATCTTTTTCCATATAACGTGACAAAATAGCATCGAGCACCTCGTAATCAGGCAAGCTGTCCGAATCGGCTTGGCCCGGCCGCAGCTCCGCCGAGGGTGGACGCTCCAGAATACGTTGAGGAATAACCGCGCCCAGCCCGTTGCGATAATGGCACAGCCGATACACCCATACTTTGAAAATATCCTTCAGCACGGCAAACCCGCCTGCCATGTCGCCATACAGCGTGCAATAACCTGTTGCCATTTCGCTTTTGTTGCCTGTGGTCAGCACAATAGACCCGGTTTTGTTGGAAAGCGCCATCAGCATGGTGCCTCGTATGCGTGCCTGCAGGTTTTCTTCGGTAGCGTCTGGTGGCCTGCCTTCGTAAAGGGGTTCAAGATGTGCGGCAAAAGCATTCATGCAGTCCTGGATAGGAATTTCATCGTAACGAATCTTCAGGCGCTTAACCATTTCGCGCGAATCTTCCAGCGACATATCAGCCGTGTAGGGGGAGGGCATCATGACTGCACGCACGCGCCCTGCCCCCAAAGCATCGACGGCCACCGCCAGGGTTAGCGCAGAATCAACGCCACCCGACAAACCCACAATGGCCCCGGGAAACCTGTTTTTATTCACATAATCGCGTACGCCCATTTTAAGGGCTTCGTACACCTGCGCGACCTGGGCCAAAGGCTGTGCCTGCACCTCCTGGCAAACCAGTTCCACCGCACCACAAGGCCGGGTGCGCACATCCAGAAAAGCCAGATCTTCCACAAACTGAGGCAAGCGCATGGCCACCTTGCACGCATTGTCCATTGCAAACGAAGCACCATCGAATACCAGTTCATCCTGCCCACCGACCAGATTGGCATACACAATTGCCATGCCTGTTTCCTGCACACGGCGGGCCACCATAGACTGACGAATAGTGTCCTTCCCCATGTGAAAAGGCGAGGCATTGGGCACCAGCAGCACCTGAGAGCCCGCAGCTGCGGCTGCTTCGGGGGAGTAGGCATTCCAGGTGTCTTCGCAGATATTCAGGCCGAACCGGATGCCCCGCACTTCAAACACCAAAGGCCGATTGTCAGGGGTAAAATAGCGCGCTTCGTCAAACACATCCCGGTTGGGAAGGTCGTGCTTGAAATAAGTGCCCAGCAAAGCACCTCGGTGCAACACCGAAGCCGCATTAAACAACTCACCCTCGCGGGCAGCAGGATGCCCAACCACCACGTGCAAATCCAGGCCCGCCAATTCCCGCATAAGCCCAAACAGAGCTATTTCGGCCTGCCGCTGAAACGAAGGCCGTAGCAGCAAATCTTCGGGTGGATAACTGGTCAGACTCAGCTCAGGAGTCAGCAGCACTTCTGCCCCACCCGCAGCAGCCTGGTGTGCCCATTCCACAATTTTGGCGGAATTGCCAGAGATATCGCCCACGGTGAGATTCATTTGGGCCACTGCAAGACGAACGCGCGATAAACTCACTTTGTACCAACCGTTTCAAGACACTAAACAACTGTGGATTATCGCACGCAGATTGCGCTGCAACGACATTCAAGCCACTTCCCCATCGCCATTACACAGCTTGTATACCGCCTTCTCGCTGCTGCTGCAGCGCCTTGCTCCTTGTGCGGCGCCTTTTCGCCCCAAGACCGGCTTGATGCCGCGGGTTCGAGGACTGTTCGAAACCCCGCCTGCGCTCTCGCTCTGGTCGGCGGCCGTTAACTCGCCCTCGCCCCTGGCGGGGCTGCGGTGCTCAAACATGCCCGGCCTTTTTCCTCCCGCGCCAAGCGCTTCGGCGGCGA
>JAAURO010000078.1 GCA_012032215.1 Limnobacter sp. | reverse complement strand
CTTGGGCATGGCGTTTCTCCTGAGTGAGCACCCAGTGAAAAAAACCATCCCAATGACTCAAACGACCGTGACTTAGAGTATGGGTTGCGTACCCGTTTGTGGTGACCATTGCAGTAGAGGTTCCGTTTCTTGTGGTGAATAAAAACTTAATTGGGTAAAAGTATTGATGCTGCAAAGCGAAGCAAAAAAGCGATGCAGTAAACAACCCAACAAATAACACTGGTGATGACGGCTGTACGATTGACTCAGTGTGATGTGAATGTGCGTGCCCCGGCACAATGCGGTGTGTTCCCCCTGATGCAGCAGTGTGGTGGCGGGCTGCAATTCAATGTGCTTAAGCGCTTCAATGTGGCCTTCAGTGGCAGACACATTGCCCATGCTGTACAGCATGAGTGTGTCTTTTAAAACCTGTAAACCCGATTCGCCCGCAAATGACTGCAGTGACAAACCATGCACCAATTGCCAGCGGCTTGCCTGGCCTTGGGGCGGCAAGCGACTTGGCGTGGGCTTTTCCAGGCAACTTACACGCACATTGGTTTTGGCGGGTGTCAGTGCCATCATAGGGTCTTCGTCCGAAGGAGCAGTTCATTGGGCCATTGCCGATTGGTGCACCAGGCACGGCCTTCGATGATCCAATCGCTTTTTTGCCCGGTGATTTCAAACTGGTCATCGACCAGGCTGACAAAGGTGTTGACCTGGGCTTCCCGGGTATTGACCCGGTAACTTTGGTTGGCGGGTTCTCGTCGGCTGGTCCAGTACAGTGTTGTGTTTTTTTGCGTTTGCCGTGTTTTGTAAAAGGGTTGCAGGTGTTGGGCTTGCCCACGGCTGTTGTGTGCAGTGAGGGTTTTTAACCGGTAAATGTCGGCATGGTGGCTGTGTGCCGGGTCAACCTGAAGCAGGGCTTCTATGCCGACATCCTTGGCAGGAATGGGAACCACGGGTGCTTCAAACAAATTGATGACTGAAGCGCAACCCAAAGCCAGGCTTTTGTTGTTGACTTGTGTGCTGAGGGTCGAGTCGGTGTGCCGACAATAAAAATAAAGTGTAAAACCATGCTGAAATTTTGCCCAGCAATTGAATCCGGTCTCGGTGCTGATCAATTGCTGCAATTCCACAAACAAAAACCGCTTGGGAAACAGGAAAAAATCACTCAACTGGTGATGCGCTGCCGAACTCCGCCCGTCTAAACCTGGTGAGGCTTGATCCAGACCGTAAGGTTGTAACGCCTCGGGTGGCAGGTAAACAACCGCTTCTTCGCCATTCACTTCCCCTGCAATAGCAACTCCTACCGTTTGGTTGAGCAGGGCTTGGTACAGCGAGAAAGAAGCCGGTTCTGAGGCACTGATGTAAAACCGCAGTGAATCGTCTGTGATGGTGCTCCACTGGGCATTGGCAGAAGGTGTCAGTTTGGCTTGCAATACGGCTTCATAGGGCTTTGGCAATTTGGGTGCGGCAACCGGGGCTGCTTGCCAACGCACATCTGACAAACGCGCAGGTAGCACGCTGATTGTGTCATTGACCCGGAAAAGGCAAGGCTTGTCAGCCTGCGGTGTGGTCAGTTGGCTACCTGCTTCAATGCACACTGGGGCGGGAGCTTGCTCTATCAAACTGAACTGCACAATCGACTGAGAAGGAACCGGCGCGTGGTAATCTGGGTAAAGTGTGCCGATTAATGCTTGCGTAAGTTCAGGAAAATCATGATCAAGATTGACCCGAATGCGTGCAGTCTGCAGGGCAACTCCTTCGAGCAAACGTGACACATGGGGGTCTTCCACCTGTTCGTCGCGAAGCGACAAATGCGCGGCAACCTGGGGGTGCTGTTCTGCAAACTCTGCACCCAATTGGCGAAGCGCCGCCAATTCAGCATTGTAAGCCTGCCAGAGCTTATCCATGCTGACATTCCCTTATCTCCACCTGCCGGGTGGATGAGTAAAATGCAGAATGGAATTGCATGTACACATCACGGGCAGGCAAGGCGTAGTTTGCTTCAATAGTCATATTTAATTGTTGTGGCTGGTCTTCCTGGTGAGGTGCTAAAATCACTTCCACATCGGTTAGACGTGGTTCAAACAGCTGAATCGTTGCCAACACCTGTTTGCGAAACTGCTCGCGGTGGCTTTCTTGCGCAAACAAAAATGGGTGAAGTCGGTTAAGCCGTAATTCAGCAAGCCGGTTCAATTCACGGTAGCGAAGTGAGCCAATTGGCCGCTGCAAACGTGTATTCAACAGATGTTCCAGTGATTCCTGAATGTCTGCTTTGATGGCGCGTGCCAGCTCGGCCGTGTTGCGCGCAGGTCTGCAATCTGAACGCAAGCGGTTCATCAGACCAGACACTGGCGTGACAATTTGCTCCGGGTTAGGCATGCACGTTTTCCTTCACGGCTTGAATGCAACCGCAGTCATAGAGATGGTGTGAATTTTCATTGAGCCAGAACATTTTCAGCCCTTGCCCACGAACCTGGCCGTGTGCTTGCACCCAGTTTGTAATTCGGCCCACTTGTGCCGATTCATTGGGTTCAAGCTGTGGGTAAATAAGCGGAACGAATACGCGGTACTCGGTTTTGCCGTTGGGTGTTTTGTCAGCGACCAGGGTGAGTTTGGCATCGCGCCAAAGTCTGTCTAAGGGTTTGGTAAAAGGAGCCAGGGTGAGGTTTTCAATGTCAGCGAGGTCCACCCAGTAGTAGCTGCCTTCTGGTGTGAGCACTTCCATGATGCCGCCCAGCACATCATCCGCATCTCGAACCTGTTCGGCTTGCTGACCATCCACATTCCAGGTGGGTAGACATTTGTCGTTTAAAACAGCAGGGTGATCCGCAGCAAGTGCTCTGCCTTCACGCCAGTGCAGCAAACGCTCCAAAGTGTGTTCAATACACACACTGGGGGGATGCAGTGTATTGGGCGCCGCACCTTCCTGAAAAACGGCTTGGCGTTCATGGGCTGCGCGAATCAATTGCCGCCAAGTGTGTGCTTCTTTTTGGATTCTTCTGGACACAGGCGCTGATAGGTTTCCAAATGTTGGTCTGCACGTTGCCAGGCTTGCGCAAAACACAAAAGCTGTACCAAAAGACTTCGAAGTGAATGCTCTTGAGGAGCGTGTTTTAGAAGCGAAGTGGCTTGTTCAATGGCCGCGCTTAATTGCCCTTGGCTGAAGGCCTGCAGAATGCTTGAGGTGCTCGTCATTCCTGAGTGATTCCTGTAACGTTGTTTTCCGCCATGCGGGTGCTGGTTGCCAGGCGAATTTCTCCCATAACCTGATCACATTGACCATGCGGTTGGAGGTGAATCACGCTGCTGTAACTGCCACTGACACCCAAACGCCGTTGTACCGTGACACGGTAATTCGCCAAAGGTTTTTTTAACCGTTCTGCTGAAAGTCCTTCTACGTTGCGTGTGGTGTAATGGTGAAGGTATTGGCTGATGTCACGCTGAATGGTGCTGCTGGTGGTGTCACTGCCAATACGGCTTCGGCCATACACTTTGAGGTGGTGTGCAATCCGTGAGGCACCAAAGGTGTAGGCCAGGCAAGCTGTCATGCGGGCATTGGTTGTGGCAATGCCGTCCATGTATTCCTTGGGTTGATTGACAGAAGGGCTGTAATAAAAGCGACTGTCCTGTTGGCTGTGCCGACTGCTTAGCGGAATAAAACCCAGTTGAGCCAAAGTGCGTTCAGTGTGTGTATCAAGTTGAACCGAAGTGGTTGCTCGGGGCGCCACGCAATACGGGTCCATGCCAAACGGTAAATAGTGTTGAAGGCGTTGATCAACCGGGGCATCGTGATCGGCTTCATAAAACACCTCTGACAGGCCTTTACTTAAGTTGACGAACCAGCCCGTTTCAGCAAAGGTTTTCATCAGTGTGGAGGCGTAAGCATACGCGCTGTTTCCCCACAAATAGTCATTTTCTGCCTGGTGTGTGGTTTCACGATAGCGCAGCCTGCCGCCATCACCATCCAGAATATAAGGGCTACGCAGCAAAATGTCGGGAAAAGTAAGACCCAAAAAGCGCGTGTTCTCTTCTTGGCGCAGCTGCCTCCAGTCTGAATGGCTGGGCCCGTTAAAGAGTTTTTCCAGCCGCTGCGGTTCGATGGTAATCGCTTGCATGGAAGTGACGTCAAACAGCCGTTTGTCTACGCCTGTAATGAATGGGCACAATGCAGCCGACGCAATATACGACAAGCCACTGAGCGTGGCTGTGTCATCGACCATTCGGTGCGTTTGAAAACCGTGACTGATTTTATAGTCGCCCACCAAAACACTGAAGGGGTTTGCACCCGGCATGTCCAGGCCGTGAGAGTAAATGAGTTTGAACAGTTCACTCTGCTCAGGGTCATTGACATGCTCCAAATCGCGGCCCACTTCACGCCAGCTGATTGAAAGCATTTTGATTTGAATCAAATTGGAGTTTGCAAGTGCGCTGTGTTGCAAAGGGTCTTGTGCAATACAAACCAAGGCGTACAAGCTTCTCCAGGATGCTTCCAGTTGTTGAAACGTGGGGTGATGCAAAATGACATCCAACTGTGCAGCCAATAGAGCGTCAATTTCACAAACGACACGTTGCAACCCATAGCGTCTGCGGCGTTGGGTTGCACTTTCCTCTGTGAGGTTATTGGCAAGCAGGGTTGAATGGATCATTTTGCAATCGGTTTCGATTATTTTTTGGGCGCGGGTATACGTGTAACCGTGCGCAGTGAAAAATCAAGTTTTTCAACCTGCAACCAGGGCAGTAAGTGCGCAATGATTTGGTAGGCACCCGCATCACCAGGGACCGGCATCACTTGGATTTGTGCATCTTTCAGGGGATGTTTGGCTCGCAGTTCAGGCCCTGCATCTTCTGATTTGTTGACATAGCCCATGACCCAACGTGTAATTTCGCGTTGTATTTCAGGTGCCTCTTTGCTGCTTGCTATCATGGCGCGGCCCATCACCTTGAGGTAATGGCCAATTCGGGAAGTGGCCATGATGTAAGGCAGCCTGGCACTGACTTGTGCATTTTCGGTAGCGAGGTGATCGTCGTAGACTTTGGCTTGTTGAACGGTTTCGCCTCCGTAGAAAACAGAAAATGAATTGTCTTTGTGATTGCTAAGCGCAATAAAACCAAGTTTGTCGAATTCTCCTGAGCGTCGGTCGGTAATCAGTTGTTCCGTGGGGCATATTATTTCACCATCGCCATCGTGTCCGGTGTAGGTATGAATGGGTAGGTTTTCGACTTTGCCACCATTTTTCTCGCCACGAATAGCCACGCACCAGCCATATTTTGCAAAGGCATCTGTCATTCGCGCGCCAAGCGCGTAGGCAGAATTGAACCAGCAAAATTGCTCATTGGTGGGCACTCCGTTCGGCGGTAGTTCTTCAAAACTGAATGCTTCAACTGGTTTGGTGTCTTGCCCGTAACTTCTGCGGGCAATCACACGTGGCAAGGTCATGACAACAAAGCGTGAGTCTTCACTTGCGCGAAAGGCATTCCATTCAATGTGTTTTTCGCCCATAAAGAGTTTTTCAAGATCCAGGGCACTCATTACCTCAGCCCAGTTGTCGCGATCAAACAACTTGGGGGAAGGCGAGGTAATGAAAGGGCATAGGGCGGCTGCGCAAATATGGGCCATACCTTGCAAAATTTCAACGTCTTGAGGGTGATTGCTGAACGCATAGTCTCCAATGAGTGCGCCATACGGTTTGCCGCCTGGGGTACCAAATTCTGCTTCGTAAATCGATTTGAACATGTGGTCTTTGATCGAAGTGCGTATGGCGGATGCTCCAAATCCTTATGAAGCGTTTTTTGTCGATATTAAATGCTTTAATTTGTAAGGTTTTACTGGTCTCGGTGTTCATGACCAAGTAGTGCAAACCACGCCAACTGCCCTCCAGTTTTTGAAAAGCCTCTTGGTGCATAATCACACGCAGTTGGTTGCTGATCATCTCGTCAATGGCAGCTTCTGCCTTGCGCAAAGTACGCGTTACGCTTTTGTCGGTTTTAATGGTATTGCGCGTGGCCGCCTTGACCAACCCTTCAAGCAGGCTTGCAACGGTTTTGTCTTCCGTAGAGCGCGTGGCTTTGACTGCAAGGTCTAAATAACTGCCTTCTTCATAGGGTTTTTGTGCGGTTTGTGAGGAACCATGGGTGTTTTGTTCTACGGTTTTGTCAGTCATTGTTGGCTTGCTCCAGTTTGTCCAGCTTGATTTGTTTGATTTCGCTGATTAGCTTTTTCATGTTCTCTGGGTTTTCAAAAACATCTTGGAGCAAAGCTTCAAGCTGTGGATATTTATTGGCCTGTTTTTCAATCTCCGTAATTTGATTGCGAATTTCCAGTAGCTCCTTAAGGGCAGGTACTTGTTCCACAATCGCTTCAGGGGAAAAACTGTTCATGCCATCGAATGAAAGATTGATTGACAAATCAGTGCCATTTTTTTCAAGCTCGTTGCTCACTTTGAATTGAAGACCAGGGCCCATTTTTTCATCACTTCATCGAAGTTTTCACGGTCGATTGTGGTAAATCGGCGCTCATGAATAGGCTTTAGCGCTTCTTTGGGGGCGTTGCCTGTGAAATCACCCATCACGCCGACAACAAAAGGCAGCTCCACTTTTTCAATGGCACCATTGGTTTCAACGTCAACGGTCAGAAGAACGCGGGGTGGGCGAACGCGTTTAATTTTGTGCTGAGCGCTTTCAGACATAAGTGTTTTTCCTTTTTAAAAAGTGAAGGGGTTGGAGCAAGGCGGAATGGTTCATGAGTTCGTATTGGCTTCTTTAGGGTTTTGGTGCAGAAACCACACCGGAAAGCTGCTGATATTTTCCAGTGCATTGGCATCGGTAATCAGTTCTTTCATCAATTCTATGAGCGGCAGTTGTCCCCAGCGAACAGTGCGTTCAATGGCGTAAGACATGGGAGAATGAGGTTCGTTTTCTCGAAAGAAATCGGCAACCTGTTGAAGTTGTTTTAATGCTTGCTGACGGTTTTCAAGATAAATCGACACGGGGCGCTCGTTGGTTGCAGGAAAAAAGTGGGGCAGATGAAGCTCTGGTTCAACCCGTTCATTGATCGCCCGCATTTCGTGTTTAGAGTCGGTGGTTTGGATACTTTTTTCTGTAGCCTTTGCAGCAAGCAAGCGTTGCTGGGTCAAGCGATCAAAATGCTGTTGGCATTCAGCCAAAGCGATTCTCATTTTTCGCGTGTCCAGCGAGTTGCCTGCATAGGTTTTAAGTGTAGTTGAAAGTGCATCGTAGGCCTGCACAGCATTGATAAGCGTCTCTCGTTGGCTGGTG
>JAAURO010000077.1 GCA_012032215.1 Limnobacter sp. | reverse complement strand
TTTGAGGGGTTTCATGCCTGAAAAAGCCGGTTGAGGGGCTGTTTTTGATACAAAATCTGTGCAGAAATAAGAAATTTGTTGCTTTTTGCTTCGCTGTCTTGGGGTTGGTGGTTTGTTCAGGGGTTCCTTAAGTAGCCTGTCGCCCGGTAAGAGTCGTCATCACCTTCCTGCAAACCACCGTTGTATACAAAACCCGCGATTATCGGCTCAGAAGAACCAGAGTATTTCGGCAATTCGTTGTAATAAATTTCAGGTGAAAACTGTTTCAACCCCCCCATGGAGTCTTGCATGATCAATTTCCCAGGCTGCCCCTCTGTGATTGGCTCCACGACTGCAGAATTAAGAATGCCCACTACAACAGGTAAAAAATCCAAAGGAATCGGGGTTACCCGGTCAGCACTGCGAATGGGGAAAACCGGTTTTCCTGGGAAAAGAGTAAACGAGCCCTTCTGGGCCCTTAAGTACATACCCCGGTTTGGGGCTTGGGTTCTAACTATTTGGCCAATCCAGCAAATGCCGAAGGCACGTGAAAACGCCTCAAGTTCACCCTTGTTTGAACCCATGACAGACCCCAGCCCGCCTATTTTCCGGGTAGTTGCGTAAAACCACGGCAATTTAATTTTCATTGTGTATTTTCTACCACCGAAAGAATGCGCAATCAGTTCGCCCGATACATTCAGAGATTCGTTGACGAACTCGCCTTGCGCACGCCATTTTGCAGAAAAAAACGTTTGGGGATTTACCTTATCGGACTCGACATTTAATACACGTGTATCGCCTTTACACACTGAGTCGCAATTATTCTCAACACAAATGACCAATCTTTCTTTTTTCTGTTCTTTTTTAGGGTAGAAACAGTAAGAAATTGTTATTTTTTCTGATTTAAATTTTTGTGTAATTCTTCCTTCGGAAAAAGAAAGAAAGGCCGCCACACCCGTTTCAGCCTCTTTCAAACTGCCTCTTTCAAAACAACCATCAACAATTATCTGGCTTTTTCCTGAAACACTTTTACCCCAAAAATCTTCTATCAGCATGTGTGTCAAAGCAGGAAAATGGGCATCCGGCAAACCACTGTTACTCTTTAGCACACCAGATATCTTGCTGCTCCCGATACCCTGTTCTTGCGTAGGTGATGTAGTAAACACGGATCCGTCCTGGTAATAAATGACGTCCGGAATAACAGGTGTACTCTGTGCAAGTACGCTTCCCTTGTGGCTCGCATTGCTTTTAGGCAAAGGCTCTTTACTACCGCCTCCCAACTCGTCTTTTGCAGAATGCTGGTAAAAGCACAACCGGGCAGGAAATAATTCAATTTCTACCGGACCTGAATTTTTCAATTGTTTTTTTGAGTTTTTATGAGCCGCGCATTTGCCATGCAGCTTTATGAATGCTTTACCGGAATGGGCACGCACGCTTAAATGAACACCACCCAAAGCGAGGTTTTCATAAGTCAGGGTTTTTTCTTTGCTTTTGTCGTTCGATTTATAAAACCACTGCAACGACAGCGCCATTTTACTTCCGGAAAAAGACCACCCAAGCAACTCACTTCGAGACGGTTTCAATAGGCTCAATTCCTGCTGTATATCCATGTGGTCAAACTTGGTTTCAAACAAGTCAGCCCAGCGTTTTGAATAAAGACAGGTGAACCGTAAAAACAAATGCATTTGCTGTGCCGGTGGGTACTTTTTTTCCTTTAACCGTGTACCGGGTGCCTGAAATCCGGATTCACTGCATAGGCAGCAAGCAATTTGGGCATGAGATATTCCACACGGCTCTTGTCCAGCTTTGTGCTTGCAAGGACTTCCAGTACCTCGTTGTAGTAAAGAGCCGGATTGGAGTCGAGAGCCTGTTCCAGAGTGCTTTGCAGTTGTGCCTGTAGCGCATCGCCTGGCTTCATGCGTTGCTTGTCAGGAATGCAATTCAGCAAAAATCTCAGACTTTCTGCTGGTTCCTGCTTAAGCCAGCCCTTAAAACAGGCAACCTTGCGCGCCCGTTCCCCAGAGGTGTTCTGCGCACGTAGCTCACCCAACACTGGCAACACTTGCATCAGCTGTGCAACAGGAATCTCTTCCATACCAGGCAAGCTTTGAAGTGCCGCAAACGCTTGATCTGCTGATAAAAGCGCTAGACCGAAAGCACAGGGTAAAATCTTTTCCAGCTCATGTTTCAGAGCAGGCCATTGCTTTAAAAGACTTACCAAAGAAGCATGCTCGTGCTTGCACACAAAAATTCCTTTGGCGATTTTCTGAAAAACACACGAAGTTCCCGCATGGTTTTGCCTTTTTTCGCTACAGGCACTGTGCATGCCGGAATTCGTGGAAATAGCGCGGTTGTTCTGCTGCTCGGTTTCAAGTTGTTGCCGGAACTCCTGCAGCGATGCGTTTTTACTCCATACCAACAGGTTGTCCAGAAAAGCGCTTGCTTTATTTTTGAAGTCGGTATTTGATTGTTGGCTACTTGAGTCGAAAGAATCCTGATCGGAACTGAAAAACCGCATTCGGAAGCGACCGGCGTTTGAAACCCAGAAGAAAGCGTGCGTTCAGAAACAGAAAGTGTCTGACCGTTTTCGCAGAACGCAGGCTCACAAAGTGCTTCCAGGTAATCGACAAAACACAGCCAGAATTTGCCGAATTGCCCGGTATGCAGCGTGGTATGTGGATACTGCAACTGAAGAATACGCAGGACGATATTTGTCATATCGACAACAGATGCTTTGTCCAGAAAATACTCGGCAATAAACTGTTGCGCAACTTTCGGCCCCGTTTGATTCGGCTCTGTTTCTTTACTAAACCGGTAACTAAGGCGCTTTAGCCCACCCTGTATATCGGGGTTGAAACTTAAAATATTGTGGGCTTTAACAAAATCGACGAGCTTTGCATGGAAGGGGGACACTGCCATGGCACGCCTGGTTTTGAGATCAAAAAACAAGGCACGGCTTGATTGAACCTGGTCATACACACAGTGCTGGTTGCTGGTAACCGTAATATCAACATTGCTTCCTGCGCTGCCCATGGAAATAGTAAAGTTGGCACCACCCGATGGTGCCGGGTGGGCATTGGCCCGTATATATTTTTGCCAGGCATTGGGTATTGTGGCAGTAGCATTCGGCATGTTTTTTTGCAGCACAGGCGCAACTACTTCCGCCATGCAGCGTTCCATCAACTGCGGGTTGCTGGATTGTGTGCTGAAATCTGCAGGCAACAACAACTGAAAATCGTTGTCTTTGTGCTTGCTTATCTGCGGTTGCTGTTGCCATTGCTGCGAACTGGTTCCCTTGAAAAACCCCCGCTCTGCGCCAAAGTGGGTAGCAAAGGCCACAAACAATTCATGCACCAGGGCCTTGACAGACAAGCACAAACCTCTGGAATTGTTATACGGCGCAATCGCCACCGCCCCCTTTGAAAACCTTTCAAACTGTGCGTACAACGTCTTTGCTTCTTGAGTGTTCCTCTGAGCATCCGTGCCATCATCGAGGTTGATGAGCGGCCAATTACCAGGTATGCCAAACGGCAGGGCTTCTGTTCTCAAAACCTGATCTCAGTTAATTCCTTCAGAAACAATTTTCCACACCCCTTCCTTTCGCTGTAAATGCAGGGTTTTGCTGGTTATATCGCGGTAATTGTCTGAGGCATAAGTTTGTTCAAAGACAGCCAGTGCGGTATCCCCATTGATTTGAACATTCAGGTTTTCCACACCGACTTCAATGGTGTTTTTACCCACAATGCGGCTGCGTCTTTGGCTTTCCCACTGCAAGCGGTTCATTCCTTCAGGCAGCGCAAACTCAGGGGCATAAAAGCTTAAGTAGCCTTCACTGTCCTGAGCGCTCCAGGCTGCCGCCCAATTGCCAACCATGGCAGCCACTTCGGCTTTTAGCTGGGGCTCGGGCGGCAAGGTAGGCGCAAGCAGCGTTTCCACAGGCTTGGGCAACACCTCATTCTGAACATTCTCGCTGTGGGGCAACACGTTTTGCGGTGCCTGTTCCGTGTTGACATAATCGTCAGCGACCAATTCTTCCTCTTGTTCTGAGCGAGTACTGAATTGTGGTTGCAACTCGCTTAAACCAAGCAGCCTGGCTACCGGTTTTAGCACCTCCGACTGTTGAATAACAACCTGCCCGCCGTAAGTGACCAGCAACAACCCCACGCCCAAGGTGCACAGCGGAAGCAACCAGCGTTCGTGCCTGTAGTAAAACGGGGTACTTTCGCTGGCTTGTGCAGCCTGCGTGGCCAAATCCATCTGGGTTTGGCCTACCACCTGACGCGTCACTATCTGGCTTAATGCAACGGGGGGCGACAAGTAGCCCAGCTCAAAACCGGTCAAGGCAATCATCCAGAAATGGATAGGATGTATGCCTGCCGCATATGCCACCGGCGCCACACTCACGGAAACCAGCACTACCGCACCGAACGGATCGAGAATCAGGCCAATCAGCACCATGGTTATCATTACAGCGCTTAAAGTAAGCCACGTGTTGTCCAAGCCCACGATAAAGCTGCTGACAGGCCCGGTTAGCCAGCCTGTACGCTCAATAAACCCGGCAACGCAAAACGAGAGCGTCACCACCAACAGCAAGGCGCCCAGGTAGGGCAGTGTGTCATTGGTGGCTTTGCAAACCACAGCCCGGAAACGTGGCTGATCGACCTGGGCAAGCGGTGCCTGGACGGAAAAACCGGTACGCCGTGCGGCAAAGGCTTTATTCAGCAAAGGGTTACACAGCAAAAGCAGTAACAGGGCAATGGGGAGCAGAATGGGCGCGGAAAAAGCATCAAGCCCTGTGCCAGATAAAGTCCCCAGAGCATAAAGTGCCGCAATAAAAAACACCAGATGCGATAAAACCGCCTTGGCCGCCATGGCGGAACTGCTCAGGGCTTGATTAAATGGAACCCGCTCGCTGACAAAATGCGGCTTCGACTTCCAAAATGCGAGTGCCAAAAACACCAGCGAAGTCAACATAAAAACCATGAGCCCCCAGCCAAACAACTCGGGTGCAGTCAGCTCTTTATTCAGGGTGGCAATCAGGACAATCAGCAAGCAAGGCCGAAGCACCGCACCAAGCGAGCCCGAAAGTGCCGTAGCTGCCATGGCAAACTGGGGCCTGGCCCAGCTCGCATCAGTTCAGCGAAAATAACCGCGCCCGTGGCCAGTACAAAAATACCCGAAGCCGCACTAAATGCTGTGCCCACAGCCGCCAGCAACAGCACAAGCCAAGCCAGCATTTCTGGCGACAGATTCCAGGGCCTGAACACAGCCAGCAGTTTGCTGGCAAGCCCGGTTTGCTGAAACAGCATACCAGCCCACAACAGCAACACCAGATTGATGAAAATAGAAGAAAACTCGGTAATCTGGCCAAAATAAATAGCCAATCCTGCGACGTAATCGGTTAGAAAAGAAGCGATGCCCCACCACCAAGGCCATCACGGCATACAGGGGCACACACAGCATAGCCTGCGTGTAGCTGCCTCCTTCTTGCGCATTGGGCCGCCCTTTGAGCAAGTCCCGCAGACTAAGCGCGACCACCACGGCAAACAATACAATGGTAACTAGCCCTAGCAAAGGTCTGTCAATATCCAGGCCTGAATCGTATTGCAGCTTTAAGTAGTACAAGGTGGAAATCAGCATGAGCAGATTGCCGCCCAGCATGGCCATGGCACCCACCTGGTAATCAATTTTGGTACGGGGCTCGCGCAAGCTCAGGTGCTGTTGGCGCAAAGTGGCAATTACTGCCGAAATAGCCACAATCAGGAGCAAAATCAAAGGTCGGTAATCAGACCCAAAACGGATTAAATCCAGCAAACCCATTTCCAACCCCCTGAAGGCGAAAAAACTGGGGGGTAAGGTGAGACTGTATTTCCGAAAACCGTTTAAAGCCGGCCAAACACTTGGCGCGGGAAGCCTCTAGCGATTGCCGGATGGCCGAGCGCTCAGCATTCGACTGCTCCCACATTGAATCCATTTCCTGCATGGAATCAGGCGCTTTGGCTTGCATCTCTTTTTCTACGAGCGCATCCATGTCAGGGTTGGGGTTGCAATCGGGAGCAGCAGGATCCAAGCGCAGCAAGTGGTACTGAATATTTTGTTCAGGTTGACCGAAAAACTGCTCCCCGAGCCGCAACATTTGGCCATGCGTCAGCTCACCTGCCCCCACCACCAGAGTAAACAACAACAAAAGCAACACTGGAAAACCGCCCAACCACTGGGAGGCAGATCCACCCAGCCAATTTTTTCTGGAAGAATTGTCCATTAACGCCCTTTATACCCGCAAAAGCGGGTTTCTTTTATTCGAATAAGAATAGGTAACTCACTGTGTAATCACACGCCAGCAAACGCCCCCATTGAATCATGAAATGCCCCCTCATCCAAGGGATAAGGCTTTGCTACATGGCTCTACCGCTTTGCAAAAGTGGTAAAAGTGTCACACACCGCACAACACAGTTTTGAAAATAACGGTTTTTATACCTTCTTCAGGTAGCTTTAATTTTGGCATTTAACATGCACAATCAAACTATTGTTCAAAAAACCAAGGCAAATCAATGGCCGCCGACACAACACCCTGGGACTTGGTGGACACTGCTTTTGACAAAGCGGCCCCACCACCGAAAAAACCAAAGAAACCATGGATGACATCAGCCCCCTGAACGGAAAGGCTGTGTTGATTGTGGACAACGCTATCCCCACCCGGCGTGCCCTGCAGGAACAGATGTCCCAACTGGGCGCCAAGCAGATTGTGTTTGCCGGCTCGGTGTCCGAAGTAGAAGGTCACCTGACTGGCCGCGACTTTTCCCTGATCGTGTGTGAATACATACTGGAAGGAGACCGCAGTGGCCAACAACTTCTGGAAGAACTGCGCCTGCAAAAGCGCCTGCCCTGGTTTACCGCGTTTATGATGGTCACGGGCGAGCGCACCTATTCGAACGTAGTATCGGTTGCAGAATTCGAACCCGATGACTATCTGATCAAGCCTTTTACCGCCTCGGCTCTGTCTGAACGGGTTATTCGCATTTTTAACCGCAAACACCGCCTGTCGAAAGCCTACGAGGCCATGTACGACACCCGCTACGAAGAAGTGTCTGCGCTGTGCATGCAATTGTCTGGCGACTTTCCACAGTACTCCCGGGAATTGGAGAGAATGCGCATTGAAGCCATTTACCACCTGAAACGCTTTGATCAAGCCGAAACCGAGCTGGAGCAAGCCCTAGGGGCCAATGAACGCCCCTGGATGCCTTTTCTGCTGGCAAAAATAAAAACCGAGAAAAAAGAGTTTGCCGGGGCAGAAGAATTGCTCTCCCGAGTGGTGCATGAACACC
>JAAURO010000076.1 GCA_012032215.1 Limnobacter sp. | reverse complement strand
AATGTCGAAATCCAAAACAACGGCATCGACCCCAAGCCCCTTACTCGACCAATACGGCGCAGACACCGCCCGGCTTTTCACCATGTTTGCCGCCCCACCCGAACAAACCCTCGAATGGAGTGGCGCTGGCGTAGACGGTGCGCACCGCTTTTTGCGCAGGCTTTACCTGCTGGGCCAAAGCCAAGCGCAAATGCTCCAGACGCAAAACCAGCAACCCGGGCAAGCCCAACACACCGAACTGCCCAAAGCCCTGCAAGCAGTGCGCCGCGAAGTGCACGAAGTACTGCAACAGGCCAATTTCGATTACGACCGCGCCCAGTACAACACCGTGGTTTCAGCCGGCATGAAAATACTCAACCTGCTTGAAAGCACCCGCGCAGAAACCCCACCAGCCCATGCCGTGTTTACCGAAGGCCTGTCCATCCTGCTACGCGTGCTCTACCCCATCGTGCCGCACATCACCACCCGCCTGTGGCAACATTGCGGCCTCGAATCTGCCCACGGTAGCCTGCTCGACGCCCCTTGGCCAGAAGTAGACCCCAGCGCCCTGGTGCGCAGCGAACTGGTGCTTGTGGTGCAAGTGAATGGCAAACTGCGCAGCAAAATAGAAATAGCCGCCGATGCGAGCCGCGAAAGCATACAGGCCCTGGCACTGGCCGATGAAACCGTGCAAAATTCATGAACGCTCAGCCCGCCAAAAAAGTAATCGTGGTGCCCGGCAAACTCGTCAACATCGTGGTGTAAATATCCACAAGCCCAACCCGATACAGGAAAGCCATGCAACCGAATACCATGCACACCCAAGCCACACCGGCAAAAGCCGCTCAACCCTTCACGCGTACACTCTTCACGTGGCTGTGCGTGGGCTTTATGCTGGCCAGCCTTTCTGCCTGCGGTTTTAAACTACGTGGCCAAAACAACTTCAACTTTCAGGCACTCGACCGCACCGGCCTGGAAAACACCGAAATGGCCCGCACCATGGACCTCTTCCTGAAAGTCAACGGCCTTGCCATCAACGAAGGCAACAGCCAGGTCAGGCTCACCCTGCTCTCGCAGTCACAAAACCGCGAAATCGTCACCTTCAGCGCCACAGGCCGGGCGCGTGAAGTCCGCATCAACTACAACCTCACTTTCTCGGTGAAAAACGCCCAAGGCGAATTCCTCATTGCCGACACACTCCTTACCCAAAGCCGTGAACTCAATTACGACGACACCGAAATTCTGGGTAAGGAAGCCGAAGAAGACGGCTTGTACAAAGAAATGCAGCAAGATATCGCACAACTCATTCTGAATCGGCTTTCGCGCCTGCCAGCCAACCTGCAAGCCAGCAAACCTGCCGCAGGCACCACCCCCGGCAATACGCCTGGCACAAGCCCCAAACCTTAAAGGCCACCCAAGCGCACCATGGCACGCACCGTTTCACTGGACGCCTGGCTGGCAGACAGCCCCACTGCCAGCATGGCAGATACCCAAAGCCAGCCTGCGCCCGCAACCATAACCGCAACCCGCCTGCCAAAGGCGCTTGCCGTTTTTACCAGCGAGCCCCTGTTTAGCGCACAGGCCTGCGACCTGTACCGCACCCGCATGCGCCGTGAAAAGCAAAGCCAGCGCCACGTACTTGAAGCCGACCGCAGCTTCGACCCCCACGAATTCATCAGCCTGTTCTCGGAAGTGTCACTGTTTGGCGATGCCGCACTCATCGACTTGCGGCTTTCACAGCCCAAAGCCAGCAAAGAGCTGGCGCAAGCCCTTAAACAGGTGTGCGACTGGCTGGCCGATGGCCGCACAGAAAACCACCTGCTGGTAAGCGGCCCCGCCCTCAATAAAACCCAAAGCAAAGCAGCAGGCTTTGCAGAATTGTTTCAGGTGGCCATCGAAATAACCTGCCCCAGCATCACCGCCGACACCCTCCCGCAATGGCTGGGCAAAAATGCCAGTCGGCTAGGACTCAAGCTGGGAGGGCCCGCTTGCCAATGGCTGGCCGAACGCACCGAAGGCAACCTGCTGGCAGCCCACCAGGCACTGGAAAAACTGGCGGCCGAGCACCAAGGCGAAGTACAATTAGACACAGTTCAGGCAGTAGCCTCCGACTCAGCCCGCTTCAATGTGTTCGATTTAGGCCCCACCCTGCTTTGCGGCGACGCCAAACGCATAGCGCGCATGCTCGAAGGCCTCGAAGCCGAAGGCGAAGCATCCACGTTGGTGCTGTGGTGCCTGAACGAAGAAATTAAAACCCTGCGAGGCATTCGGCAAGACATGCAAAACGGCACCAGTCTGCAGCAGGCCTGCCGGAACCACCGCGTGTGGGGCGCACGGCAACAGTACATAGGTCAGGCCATACGGCGGAACAACAGCGCCCGGCTGGCCCAACTGGTGCAGCGTTGCTATCTGGCCGAAAAAACAATCAAGGGCTTGCACCAGGGCAACCCCTGGAACCAGCTTCTGCAAATAGCCCTGGAACTGGCCGGCATACCCGGCCCCCATGAACTCACAACCAGCCATTAACGCATGCCACAGCACCCATGAACAGCAAAACCACCCATGCCACCGAATACGTGCAACAGCTCGCCAAAAAAGCCAAAAAAGCCTCTGTTGCCATGGCCGCAGCCAGCAGCGCACAAAAAAAACACCGCCCTGCAAGAAATCGCCCAACGCATTCGCGCCCAAAAAAACCAGCTGCAAGCGGCCAACCAGGCTGACCTTGCCCGCGCAACCGCCGCAGGCCTTGAACCAGCCCTTCTGGACCGCCTATCCTTAAACAAAAAAGCCATAGAAACCATGGCACTCGGCCTGGAACAAATCGCCCAACTGCCCGACCCCATAGGCGAAATGACCGATTTTCGCAACCGCCCAAGCGGCATACAAGTGGGAAAATGCGTGTTCCCTTGGGCGTCATTGGCATCATTTACGAAGCCCGGCCCAATGTCACCGTAGATGCCGCAGGCTTGTGCATTAAATCAGGCAATGCCACACTGCTGCGTGGCGGTTCTGAAGCCTTTGAATGCAACCAGGCACTCGCTGCATTGGTAGCACAAGGCCTGGCCGCAGCCGGCCTGCCCCAGGAAGCCGTGCAGGTGCTCGACACCACCGACCGCGAAGCCGTAGGAGCGCTTATTCAAGCCACTGGCCTGGTAGATGTTATCGTGCCGCGTGGCGGCAAAGGCCTGATTGAACGCATCAGCAAAGAAGCCCGCGTACCGGTTATCAAACACCTGGACGGCATTTGCCACGTGTATGTGGATGCATCGGCCGACCTGCAAAAAGCCATTGCTATCGCCGACAACGCCAAAACCCACCGCTACGGCACCTGCAACACCATGGAAACCCTGCTGGTGCACACAGGCATTGCCAAACCTGTGTTGCAAGCCCTGGGCACCCTCTACGCCCAAAAAGGCGTTGAACTGCGCGGCTGCGAACACACACGCACCCTGTTGCCCCATGCAAAACCCGCCACCGAAGAAGACTGGACCACCGAATACCTGGCCCCAGTGCTGTCCATTAAAGTGGTCGGTAGCCTGGGCGAAGCCATAGAACACATCAACACCTACGGCTCCCACCACACCGATTCCATCGTCACCGAGCACCACAGCAACGCCATGCGCTTTTTGCGCGAAGTCGATTCCGCCTCGGTCATGGTCAATGCCTCTACACGCTTTGCCGACGGCTTTGAATACGGCCTTGGCGCAGAAATCGGCATTTCAACCGACAAAATTCACGCACGCGGCCCTGTTGGCCTGGAAGGGCTAACCAGCCAGAAATACGTGGTATTTGGTCACGGAGAAATTCGGGAGTAATACCGAAGGTCAAAAAGCCTGCCAATAGGCTTAAACACGAAAAACACACAAAACCCCATGGCCTATCTTCTTACCAAATCTTTTCATATCCTGTTTGTGACGGCCTGGTTTGCAGGCCTGTTTTACCTGCCCAGAATTTTGTGAACCTGGCTCTGGAAACAGAACCCGCAGCACGCGCACGCCTCCTGCTAATGGCGCACAAACTCTACCGCTTCATGACCCTTCTTGCCATTCCAGCTCTGCTGCTTGGCTTTGTACTCATGGGCGTTTTTAAAATTGGCATAGGCAACCAGCAAGGGTGGCTGCACGCAAAAATTCTGGTAGTGCTACTGATTGTGGGTTACCACCACGGCTGTGGGCGCCTGTTGCGCAAATTTGAAAACCATGCCAACACCAAAAGCCACGTGTTTTACCGTTGGTTTAACGAAGTGCCCGTGGTGCTGCTAACCATCGCCATTCTGCTGGTTGTGCTTAAACCCTTTTAAATCCACAGGCCCACCCTGTGCACACACCGTGCACCTGGCAAACAACCACCAAACCCCCCCAACGAAAACAGAAAGGCACACCTTATTTTGAACCAGCGCAACACCACACGCATTACCATTTTTGATTGCTTTGCAAGTTGCCCCAAAGGCCTTGAATCATTGCTCTTTAACGAGCTTGACACACTGGGTGCATCCGGCATTGAAACCACTTCCGGCGGATGCAGCTTCAAGGCAGGCTGGCCACTGGCTTGCCGAATCACCTTTTTACCCGCCTGGCTGGCCGCGTAGGCCTGCGCCTAGCACACGAACCGTGCCGCTCCGAAGACGATCTCTACAACATTGCCCTGCGCACAGACTGGTTTAACTGGTTTGGCCTGCAACATACTTTTCGGGTAGACCTCACCCTGTTGGGCGCGCCCTACCAGAACCCGCGTTTTGCACAACTTCGCCTGAAAGACGGCGTGTGCGATGCCTTTATCAAACAGCTGGGCACCCGGCCCGATGTACAAATCGAAAGCCCCGATGTGCGCATATTTGCCGCAGCCACACCCGACATGGCTTCGCTGTACATCGACCTGGCCGGAGAAAACCTCTTCAAACGCGGCTGGCGGCTGGAAAAAGGTGCCGCACCCATTAAAGAAAACCTGGCCGCCGGCATTTGGCAAACAGCGCTTAAAAACCAGTCTGATACTTAACTGCCTCGACCCCTTTTGTGGCAGCGGCACCCTGGTTATCGAAGCACTTTCCCAATTGTGCGACCGTGCGCCGGGCCTAAGCCGCCACTTTGCCTTTGAAAACCTCTCGCTGTACGATGAAAACCTGGGTAAAGCCCTGCAAAACAACGCCAACGAGGCTTTTAACAAAGGCCTGGACAACGCTTTGACCAAACGCCATTTTCTGTGGCGTGGCTCAGACATCACCCAACTGCTCGTAGAAATTGCGCAAGAAAATGCCTGCCGTGCAGGGTTTGAAGAACTGATTGAAGCAGGCTTGCTTGGCTTTAGCCAACGCGATGCACTAAGCACCCGGCCCAACGCGCCCGCCGGCCTGATTCTCACCAACCCGCCCTACGGCGAACGCGTGCTGGCCAAAGGCGCAGACGTACCTGAAGACGAAGCCTACGAACGGCTTTTTAAGGCCTATGGCAACTTGCTTAAACAGGAGTTTCAGGGCTGGACCGCATTTTTGTTTTCAGGCGATCTCGAAATCAGGAAAACACTAGGCCTTGCCCCAAAACGCAAAACACCCTTGTTTAACGGCGCTATAGAATGCCGACTGTTTGAGTTTCCGTTAACCGCAGGAGCCTACCGCCCGCGTGCTTCCGCCCCATGAATGCCCACCCAAAAACAGTGCATGCACCCGTTTCGGCATATGTAGCCGAAACGAACTTTTTCAGACCAAACGCCACTTAGAGCTCGAATCGATTGATTTTCAAGAGTTTTAAAGAAGCGCCATGATAAGCAGCACCGTAGCAAACCCACAACCGTCTGGAGCGCATTCGCCCACAAAGGCTGTGTACACGCCACACGAAACCTCAGCCGACCTGCAAAAACGCCTGAGCAGCGTGCAACCTTTTACCCATCCTCTGCTGGAATCGGCCAACCACCAAATTGCAGCACTTTTCGCACCTGTGTCTGAAACTGAAGCCACGCAGAACCTAAGCCCGGAGCTGCTGGAATCACAGCGTTTAACCCTGCTAAACCGGGCTTTGGAAGCAATTCTGGAAAAATTATCCGCTACGCCGGAATTCCGCAGCTGCACACACACTTTCAAGACAACCTTGCCGTGTTGGCAAATTTTTTATGTCAGCACAGCAAAGCGCCCACGGCCGGCGTTGAAGAGCAAATTGGGAGCTACTTGAACCGCCTGGCCTTTAATGCCTCTGGCACCACACCCAACGGCAGCAACATGCCTGCAGTTTCCCGACTGGGAATTTACCAGAATGGCAGCCAGGCTTTAGCGCAAATGGCCATGGTTTGCCAACATTTGAATACCGGCTCAGAAAATTCCGGGGCACACTTCCAGCACCAGCAGAGATGCGAAGACGTGGCTAGGCCACTGTCCCGGTTGCTGTACCTGGAATGCGAAGGGAAAGTGGTCCATAAAAACAAGAAACCGATGGAACAGTTAAAGAATTTGTAACTTATTTCCCCTATATCACGGCAGACATTAACCTGTGCGGACCAGAAAGCGAGAATTCGCTGCTTGCGTGCAACCGGGCAATACAACAAATAGTGTTCGAACCAAACTTGCTGGAAACCCTGGAACACCTGCGGCTGGATGCATTCAAAAGCACCGTGTTAAACGAATTGAAGCCGCTTCGGCAAAGCATTGACTTCTATTTCGAAAATGAAACGCACATTGTTCAGGCGATTCAGAACCACTATGCACAGCAATTCAGTCTGCCGGAAAACAGGCTCGACACCTACATTGCGCAAGATTACAAAAATCTGGCTCATCAAATGGCATCTCTTGAACAAAAGCTCGAAATCACTCTGCACCCCGTAAAACTGTTGCACCAACTGGCGGATGTATGCCTCAACAAATACTTTGCACGCATGCACCAACTGGCACAAACCGCCGCCCAGGAAGGCAGAAGCTGCACCGCGTACGATCTGTGGAAAACGGCCGACAACCAGCTGGCCAAACAATTTGAAGGCGTAAGCACGATTCAGCTTTTTGTGGATCAATTTGGTGACGGATGGGCTGCCGGCGCTGGCGTTGGCGACCGACCCGATTGACCGGGGGAGTGTTGACGCGTCCCCCACGGCGTCAGGACGCGCAGCTGATCGACCGAACATTTCTCAAGCGCATTGCGCTCACTGGCATGCTCACGGCCGGCGTGGCGCTCGCCGCGCAGCAAGATGCCGTCGGCCTGGATCTCGACTGGCAAGAGGCCTGCGATCGCGGCGGTGAGCCGGTTCGTGCGCGGCCGCCGTACAAGCACCACGTTGCGTCCTGCCCAAGAGCTCGTCGGTGGCGTCGTGTCGGCGAGCACCGGGTAGTGAATGTCGGCAGCGCCGCCCAGCGTC
>JAAURO010000075.1 GCA_012032215.1 Limnobacter sp. | reverse complement strand
TGAGGATGAACGGCTCGTCGAGAGCTGCTTCCATGCGGTCCGGATCGGTTACAAAGTACGGAGAAAGATAGCCGCGGTCGAACTGCATACCTTCGACGACCTCGAGGCTGGTGTCCATCGTCTTCGATTCTTCAACCGTGATGACGCCGTCCTTGCCGACCTTGTCCATCGCTTCCGCGATGATCTTGCCGATGGTGGCGTCGCTGTTGGCCGAGATGTGCCGACCTGCGCCACCATGTCCTCCTGCACGAGGATGGCTTGGCCATCGATTGGGCGGTGTGGCTGCGAAGTGCGGGCTGCTGCCCAATGCCTCGTTGCTGCCAGGCCCGATGTGCTGGTAGGCATCTGGACTGATAGGACCTTTTGGTATACCCATGCGTAGTAACCTCAGAAACACTGTTCGTGTAAAACTGCACTTGGTGGCATTAAACAGCCTTCTGGTTCATTCTTTTTTCAGCTAGATTACTCGCTGTTCAAGGTGTACGGGCGGAAAAGTGATGCGTATCAGGCAGCCGGGCTGGTTGCTGCGGGCACTGCGCGGGTTGTTTTCTATCGCAAGGTTGGCGTGGTGGCGCAAAGCGGTTTCCTGCACAATCGAAAGCCCTAGCCCCGAACCATCCTGGTTGGTGCCCAGCACGCGGTAAAACCGGTCGCACACCAGGTGGCGTTCGTTGGGCGGAATGCCTGGGCCATCGTCTTCTACTTCCAATTGAATGCTTTCGCGCTGCGGGCTGTTGTCTACCCGTACGGTTACGCACCCGTTTGAGGTTGTGTAGCGCAAGGCGTTTTCAATCAGGTTTTTTAACATTTCCGACAGCATAAGCCGCTGGCCCATAATAAATACGGGGTGTCCGGGGGTTTCCAGCCCTAGGTCTATGTGTTTGCCCAGGGCTTCGGGCACAAATTCTTCGGTTACCTCGCGCGTCAACTGGCTTAAATCGGTGCGCTCAAACGCAGCACCGAAGGGGCTTCGGTGCGGGCCAGCGAAAGCAGTTGGTTCACCAGACGGGTAGATCGTTCTGCACCGCGCTTGAGTCTTTTTAAGGCTTCGGTTTGTTCGTTTGGGTCGGTTTCGTCTTGCAGCATGTCTACTTGCATGCGCAGGCCTGCCAGTGGCGTTTTTAACTGGTGAGCGGCATCGGCTATAAATCGTTTCTGGGTGTCGATGGTTTGCTGCAGGCGCTCCAGTTGTTCGTTCAGGGCGTGAATGACCGGCAGCAGTTCTTCGGGGGTGTCGGTGGTGTGCAGGGCGCTTAAATCGTCGGGTTTGCGGCTGCGAATGATGCCGATGAGTACATTTAAAGGCGCGATTCCGCGCGACAGCCCAAACCACACCAACAGCACCGCGATGGGCAAAATAATGAACTGCGGCAAAATAACGCCTTTAATGATTTCGTTGGCCAGGTCTTCGCGCTTGTTCAATGTTTCGGCCAGTTGTATGAGCGTAGGCCCAGCTTCGCCAGCGACGGGTAGTTCTAGCCACAGGTAGGCAACGCGCCAGTCTTCGCCACCAATGACCTGATCTTTGTAGCGCACCACACCTACGTCTTGCGGGTTCATGTCGGGCATAGGGAAGTCTCTGGTTTCGCCCAGAAGCTGGTTGCCGTTTTGCTGCGACACCTGTATTTTCAGTCGGTCTTTGCCATCGGCAACAATGCTGTTGAGCAGGCGCTCGGGCAACGTGATTTGTTCGGCGAGGGCTTGTGCCGCCACTTCTTGCGCAATCAGGGTAAGTTTGTCGTCCAGAATTTGATCAAAAGGTGCATTGGCCAGCGATTTGGCAACCAGGTAGGTAACCCCGATACTCATGGGCCACAGCACCAGCAAGGGGGGCCAGCATCCAGTCCAGAATTTCGCCAAACAGCGAGCGCCTGGTTTGGCGTCCCAATGCCAGTGGGTTGCGTTTGAAGCTGAGCAAGGGTGCACCTCTAGCTGTTGGGTGTGGCGGGGGAGGATTGGCGTGGAAGGTTTTCCGGGTATTTCTCCAGACAGTAGCCCAATCCCCGTACGGTGGCTATGCGTATACCTTCCACTTCTATTTTTTTGCGAAGTCGGTGAATGTATACCTCAATCGCGTTGTTGCTTACTTCTTCGCCCCATTCGCACAAGCGGTCTACAAACTGCTCTTTGCTGACCAGGCGGCCAACACGTTGCAACAAAATTTCAAGCAAACCTACTTCCCGCGCAGACAGTTCCAGCATTTCGCCATTCAGGGTGGCCATCCGGCCCACCTGGTCGAAGGTGAGGGGGCCGTGTTTCCAGGCGGTGCTGGCGCCACCATTGCTGCGCCGTGTCAGGGCACGCACACGGGCTTCGAGTTCGCTCAGTTCAAAGGGTTTTGCCATGTAGTCGTCGGCTCCGGCATCCAGACCCTGCACTCGCTGCTCTACGCTGTCGGCAGCCGTTAAAACAAGAACGGGTAGAGGATTGTTGCGGGCACGCAGGCGTTTTAAAACCTCCATGCCGCTCATGCCAGGAAGCCCTAAATCCAGAATAAGCAAGTCGTAGCCCATGGTGGTCAGGGCGGTGTCGGCATCGCTACCTGTCAGCATGCAGTCTATGGCGTAGCCGGCCTTGCGCAATGAATGCGACAGGCTGTCCGAGAGTATCTGATCGTCTTCAGCCAGTAGTATTTTCATGCGGCCTCCAGGAGGGTGCCTTAAGCCGTGCCTGACCCATGCACAGGCATTCTTGCTACAACACACTTTGGTTGATTCTAGCCCGAAAGCAAGGTGCTGCGGATTTGTGCAATGACCTTTGCGGTGCGCTGGGCTTCCTGTGCTGCGCCTTGGGCAAACTGGTGACTGGGGCTGGCGTACAAAATGGCACGGGAAGAGTTGATTAAAAGGCCCCAGCCCTGGCTATCCAGGCCATATTGCAAGGTGCCCTGCAAATTGCCGCCTTGTGCACCTATGCCGGGTACCAGCAGGGGGGCATCGCCCACCAGTTGGCGTACCTGGCGAATTTCTTCGGGATAGGTGGCACCTACTACCAGCCCTGCCTGCCCATGCGGGTTCCAGGGGCCTGTGGCCAGCCGGGCTACGGTGTGGTAAAGCGGTTCACTGGAGTTGGGTTGCGTAGTGCTTGGCGTGGCTAAAAACTGCAAGTCGCTGCCGCCGGGGTTCGAGGTGCGGCACAGCAGAAAAAGGCCTTTGTTGGGGTAGGCGTGGTAGGGTTCTACGGAATCAAAGCCCATGTAGGGGCTTAACGTAACCGCATCCGCCTGATAGCGTTCGAAGGCTTCCAGGGCGTATTGCTGCGCGGTCGGCCCAATGTCGCCGCGCTTGGCATCCAGCACCACAGTGGCGTGGGGTGCAAATTCACGAATAGAACCAATAACAGCTTCCAGTGCGGCTTCGGCCCGGTGAGCAGAAAAGTAGGCAATCTGCGGCTTGAAGGCACAGGCAAATTGTGCGGTGGCCTTTACAATTCCCAGGCAAAAGGCTTCCATGCCAGCGGGCGTGGCCGGGTGCCCGGTTGCTGGCAACCGGGTTATATCGGGGTCTAGTCCTACACACAACATGGAGCCGGATTGCTGCCAACTGTGTGTCAGCTGGTCATAAAACCGTTCAAAGCGGGGGGGGGTTGTGTGCCCATGGTGATGCCTGTTTTAGCGCTTCCGGGGCCCCTGCGCCAGCGCCTCAAACACCTTGATCTTGATTTCTTCCACGGTGCCTACGCCTGCAATTTTCTGGTATTGCGGGGCTTTCGTGTCGCCGCTGCTGGCCCACTCGCTGTAGTAGCCTACCAGCGGCCTGGTTTGTTTTTCGTACACATCAAGCCGTTTGCGAACGGTTTCTTCGCGGTCGTCGTCGCGTTGAATCAGGTCTTCGCCAGTCTGGTTGTCTTTGTCTGCCACTTTGGGCGGGTTAAAGGCAATGTGGTAGCTGCGGCCCGAGCCGGGGTGTACACGCCTGCCGCTCATGCGCTCAATGATGTTGCTGTGCGGCACGTCAATTTCAAGCACGTAATCCAGCTTTACCTGGGCTTCTTTCATGGCTTCGGCCTGGCGAATGGTGCGCGGAAAGCCATCGAACAGGTAACCTTGATCGCAGTCGGGCTGCTTGAGCCGCTCTTTCACCAGGTTAATAATGATGTCATCGGATACCAGCCCGCCTGCATCCATCACTTTTTTGGCAGCAATGCCCAAAGGTGTGCCAGCCTTGACCGCTGCACGCAGCATGTCACCTGTGGAAATCTGCGGAATACCGAACTTTTCCTTGATGAAAGTTGCTTGCGTGCCTTTGCCTGCACCGGGGCGCCCAGAAGAATTAAACGCATATTTGCCTCAGAAGTTTTTAAATTCTTTTCGTTGCAGGGGGGTGTAGTGCTGCCACCTGCATGTGGTTGCAACATGAATGCGCTGCAACCCGTGTTTGATTTTATTGGGGGCGGTTGGACAACACCTGCCGAACCCGCTCCAGGTCTTCGGGAGTATCGACCCCGCCATCTGGAACATGTTGAATCATACACACTTTTATTCTATGGCCGTGCGCCAGCGCTCGCAGTTGCTCAAGAGATTCCTGTTGCTCTGTGACGGCCGGAGCAAGTTCCTGGAATTTTTTCAGAAATCCGCACCGGTAAGCATACAGGCCAATGTGGCGAATGGCTTCGAAGTCCAGTGGCACAGCGTCGGCTTGTGCCTGGCGTTGTGCGGCCATGGCTTGCCTGGGCCAGGGAATGGGCGCGCGCGAGAAGTACAGGGCTTCGCCATTGTTGGCCATGGCAATTTTGACCACGTTCGGATTCAGAAATTCTTCCTCGCTGTGAATGGGGTGCCCACAGGTGGCAATGGCTTGATCGCCTTCAAGCAGGGTTTGTGCTACGAGGTTGATTAACGCCGGGTCTAGCAGGGGTTCGTCGCCCTGCACATTCACCACTACGGTGTCGTTCGACCAGCCACGTTGCGCAGCCACTTCAGCCAGGCGGTCTGTGCCGGTAGGCCAGTCTTTGCGCGTCATGAGGCAATCGATGCCGTGCTCTTTGCAGGTTTGCGCAATGTCGGCGTGATCGGTGGCCACCAGAATTTCATTGGCCTTGGAGCGTGCGGCCTGTTCGGCCACGCGCACCACCATGGGTTTGCCCGCAAGGTCGAGCAGGGGTTTGCCGGGCAGGCGTACAGAGGCGAATCTGGCAGGAATAACGGCTTTAAACATGGAGGCTTTTTGCGGAGTTGGGGGAGTATTTTATTTTGCCGGGGATGGTGTTTCTTCATCCAGGGGCTGTGCCTGTTCAACCAGCATGACCGGAATGCTTTCGCGCACGGGAAATGCCAGTTTGTCAGCTTTGCAGAGCAGGGCACCGTCTTGCGGGCGTTTAAACAATTTGCCTTTGCACAACGGGCAAACCAGTACGTCAATCAGTTGGGAGTCCAAGTGCTTTCCTCAGGGTGTGTTCAAGACTTGTGGGCAGGCTTACGTGAACTTCTGCTACCCACAGGCGCAGGTCGTAGCGTGGCAATTTTACCGCATCTTTGCCGGTGGTAAGCAGCACGTCTGCGTGCAGGCCTTCACAAAATCCTGCCGGATAGTGGTGGTGATCGGGCAGTGGCACGGTTTCAATGGGTATAAGCCCGAGGCCTTCCAGGCCCTTGAAAAATTTGCGTGGATTACCCAATCCGCTAAAAGCAAGCAGACGTTGACCAAGCCACTTCTGGCTGGCCTCGTGTGCATGCAAAAACTGCCCGGTGGAATGTTGACGAAACCCGGTAATCGACACTTCAACTTCGTGCCAGTTGTCACCCGCAGGGCGGCCCAGCAAATGCGCGAGTTCGTGGACTGAAAGATTGGAAGCCAGCACTGCATTTACGCTTTCCAGGCGGTCAAGGTCTTCGCGCAATGGCCCTGCTGGCAACAGGTGCCCATTGCCAGCACCCCGGTCATCGAACACGGCCCATTCCATGCTGCGTGGCAGCTGGTGGTGTTGCAGGCCATCGTCTGAAACCACCAAATCGACTTCCGGGTGGTGTTGCAACAGCAATGCCAGTGCCTCTGCGCGGTTGGCACCCACTGCCACCGGGCAAGCGGTTTGCTGGTGCAGCCACACGGGTTCATCGCCAAACAGGGCGGGGTCGGGTGTGCCGCCTGTTTCCAGCAGTGCTGCACCGGTGTCTGAACGGCCATAACCCCTGGAAACGATACCAACCTGTTTGCCAAAGCGGCGTGCAAATTCGCACACGCCCAGCACAATGGGTGTTTTTCCGGCACCGCCCACGGTCAGGTTGCCAACCACCAGTACTTCCGGGATGCAGGTTTTTTTGGCCCAAAGCACTTTTTGGGTTTGCCCGGTGACGTGGCGTGCAAACCGGTGCATTTTTCCAGTACGTTTAAAAATGGCCCAAGCCAGCCTGCGGGCAACCCCTTGAACCAAATAGCATTGAGACGTGCTTCAAAGGTTTTTTTGGGTTTGGCTGTTTTTGTAGGGGCTTGATTCATAACAGGGTTGTAGAAGGCTTACGGGCAACTTGTTGAAAAAATTACTGGCTGGCTGTGGCAATTGAAACCTGCGCAATGCCAAGGCTGGCCAGGATGTCCATAACCGAGACGACCGACTGGTGTGTGGCTGTGGCATCGGCCTCGATAATGGCCTTGGCCTCGTTGGTGGGCAGCGCTGCCGCTTCTACGGTTAACACGCGCCGCAGGCCCTCTTCGTTCAGGATTTTGCCGCCATTGACGGCGTAATTGCCATCGGTGCCCACTGCGATGCGAAGGGGGTCGGGGGCGTCTTGTTTGCTGGTTCGTGTCTGACTGCCTGGCAAATTGATTTTAAGCTGGCTTTGGCGCACGAAGGTGGAGCTGACCACGAGAAAAATCACAATGACCAGCAAAATGTCAATGAGCGGAATCAGGTTGATTTCCGGGGCTGTGGATTCGGTCTCGCGTGGAATTCTCATGCGCGCGCAAGGCCTCCGCTGGCAGAGGGTTGAGCGGCAGGGGCGCTGCGCCGTATGGGGTTGAGTGCATTTTCAAGCACGCGTGCCTGGGTTTCAATTTGATCCAGCACTCCATTGATGCGTATTTTCAGCAGGCGGTGGGCTACCAGTGCCGGAATGGCCACAATCAGTCCGAAGGCTGTGTTGTACAAGGCAATGGCAATGCCCGATGCCAATGCTTCTGGCCCTTGGGCCGCCTGCCCTGTACGGCAAAAATTTCAATCATGCCGACAACTGTGCCCAGCAGCCCCATCAGCGGTGCTGCGCTGGCAATAAGTGCCAGAATATCCAGGTGTTTTCCAGCATGGCTTTCACCGCCAGGCCTTTGTTGTTCATGGCTTCGGTGGCGTTTTTGCCGCTGTGGAAGGCTTCCAGGCCATCGGCCAGCACGGCACCCAAGGCGCTGT
>JAAURO010000074.1 GCA_012032215.1 Limnobacter sp. | reverse complement strand
GCCGGCTGGCGCTGCGGCCGATGGCTCGCGCCGAGCGAGCGCACGTCGCGGTCGACCAACAAGAACGCTCCGACGCGCGGTTCCACGGCGTCGATGCGCGCCAGGTGTGCCTCCACCAACTCGACGGAGGTGGTGCCTCCGACGGAGATGCGGCGCGCTTGCTCGACCAGCGAGAGATGGCAGAGATCGGTCATGGCTGTGCCTACGGCTCGCCGCCGATGACCACCGGCACCACGAACGTCTCGTCGCCGCGCGCCGGCGCATTGCCGAGCGCGATGTCGACGGCGAGCGACGGCTCCACCAGGTCGTCGCGCAGCCGCAGGTCCATGGGCATGGCGTGGGTCATGGGCGGGATGGTCGCGGTGTCGACGGCGGCGAGCGCCGCCATGGCCTCCAGGATCGCCGAGAGCTCGACGCGCATGCGCTCCGCTTCCTCGGGGGTGAGCGAGAGCATCGCCAGCTGGGCGATCTCGGAGACGTCCTTGGCGGTCAGGTCGGCCATGCGCGTTTACACTTCCGGAACCGGCAGCGGCACGAACTCGGGCTTGTTGGCGGCGCGCGCCGCCAGCTCGCCGCCCGCTTGCAGTTGCTTGCCTGACGCTGGCTTTGGGCATTCCAGCCCACGTAAACACCGGGTGCGCCGGGCTTGCGCTGGGCATCGGTTAAGCCCTGGTCGGCCAGGCAATCTATCAGCACTTGTTCAAGCAAGTGCACGTATTCGCGCACTTTCAGGCCGTAGCGCGCCAAATTCAGCAAGGGATACACCACCACCTGGCCGGGACCATGGTAGGTAATTTGGCCACCCCGGTCGGTTTTTACCAGCGGAATGGCCGTGGGGTTGATTAAATGCGCGGGGTTCCCGGCTTGGCCCAGGGTGTACACCGGTGGGTGTTCTACCACCCACACTTCATCGGGAGTGGTGGCTTGGCGGGTTTGGGTGAAACGCTGCATGCGCTGCCAAACAGGCAGGTAATCTTCTAAACCCAAATTAATCAATGTAAAGGGCAACGCCAAAGAATTCACGGAGTGGGCAGAATTAAACCAGACCGCCCCAGTATACCAACTCCCCCCCAAAGGCGAAAGGCTGTGGGCTAGACATTCAAACCCGAACCCGCCTTTTAAAAGTATGGCCTCAAACATGACCTAAAGCATGCCGGAGCTTTTTAAAAACTGGTCGATGGTTACAGTGCCGGGTTGCGTGGGCTGTTCTATGCAACCACGGGCATACAGAACAATGCCAAGCGCGTTCAGCACCAAAAACAGGCGCTGAACACTAATGGATTCCGGCTTTTTTTCCAGGGCAGACACCGTGCGTTGATCGATTCCCAAAATTTCGCCCAAGGCTTTTTGGGTTAAACCAACTCGCGCCTGCGCATGCGGATTAACCGGGACAAATCAGAAATTTCAACTTTTTTTAGACTCATACAATCGCATCCTCAGATGCCAGAATATTCACGCCTTTCATGAACTAAAACAAGATGGAATCGTTAATCTTTGTTAACTTGATAGCGATAAAAACCGCAGTTTTCATTTAAAACAATGCCTTATAAAAACAAGAATGTTCACTAAAAAAACAGAAGCGGCCTTAATTTACTAATAAATTATGGTAAAGCAGATTGGCCATTTACACCCGACAACTGTGGCGTCCATACCCCAAAACAACAAATAAGGCGTAATTATTTGTGTTGTTCCCCGAGCGGGTCATCAGAGTTAGGTATAAATTACAACCAACCACCCCCTCAATTGGTTGGCCTGCAGTTTGGGCACATTTCAGGCAGTGCACGATGTCTCATTCAAAAATCCTTGTTTATCGTTGGGCCACAAAGCCGCACCTGGCGGTGCTTGGACTGGTTTTGGCATTCTCCCCGGCGGCGCAGGCTGGTACTTCCAGCGGCACCATTGCGGTAACCGCCACGGTGTTGTCGAGGCTGGCCACACCACCAACTGGGAAAGTGGTGGCAGCTCTTTGGGCGGCACCGGAGATGGTTTGCCTCAGGTGCTGACTGTATACGGCACGATTGCATCGGGCCAAAGCCCAACCGTGGGTGCTTACACCGATTTGCTGACAGTTACCGTGAATTACTGATTTTTCTGCTTACGATCACCTTGCGGAGTGTTTAATGAAAAGCACCTATGCCCAACCTGTCAAAGTGGCAAAAAACATGCTGCTGGTATTGGTAATCTTTCTGATATTTGTGGCACCGTCTGTGTATGCGCGGGTGTCGGTCAGCCCCACTTGAAGCCAGGCGTGCCCAAGGTGGTGCGCTTTAAGCTGAATAATCCCTCTGAACCCTGGCAGGGCAAGCCGCCCAGGCTTTTGCTGGAACAGATTGTTGAAAAAACCATACCCGGCGTGGTTCAGATTCATGTGAACATGTCTTTGCCTTTCCGCCGGGAAGGGGAGGACAGTGGCAGGTGAGCACACCACTTTTTTGCGCTGGGTGCTCGCCGTGTTGCTAGCCGCATTGGCAACCGGGTGGGGCCCTTCTACCCATGCGCTGCAGTTGCAGTTGTCGCGCCTGCTTGCTTCTGGCAAACAAACCATACAGTGGCATGCTGGCTTTAACCCCGCCAGCAAAAGGCCCGAGGCATTTGGCTCGTAGGCCTACGCACCACAAAACGGGTGGAATGTGGGCACTGCCTTAACCCTGACAGACAGCCCCCAACTGCGAGCAAACCAGACTTACATGCTGGGGCGAGGCTTGTTGTACACCGATTGGACCAGTGGGGGCTTACTCAGACAGCCTGGGGGTCACCATTACTTTCAACTAAAGGCTCCCAGCACGGTTATGAACACTGGGTTAACATGAAGTTCAGCACTTTTTCCAACAATCTGTTGTAGGCGATATGCACCATGTGGTCTAACCGCTTTAATGTCATGCTTGTTACCTACGCTCCGGCTGCACTCGTTGCACTGGCGTTGCTGGGTTTGTGCCATGTCACGGTGAATGGCGATTACAACCGCCATCTGGAATCTGAGCGCAGCGAAGTGCTTCAAAAAGCCGCACTGATTCGTGCCGGACTGGAAGGGGTGATTCAAAGCAATGCCAATCTGGTACGCGGATTAAAAGCCAGCATTGCCACCGAACCCAAAATTACCCAGACACGCTTTGCAGCACTTGCCAGTGAACTCTTTGAAGGCGATTCCGTGCTGCGCAACATCGTGCTGCGCCTGATTTGGTGATTCGTTTCATGTATCCACTGCCGGGCAACCAATCGGCCCTGGGGCTGGATTACCGGCAAAAACCCTGAACAAATGCAGGCGGCGCTGAAAGACCCAGGAGCTTGGCAAGCTGGTGCTGGCAGGCCCGGTTAATCTGGTTCAGGGGGGGCAAGGCCTAATCGGCCGATTGCCTGTCTATACCCACCAACCAGGTCAGGAACGCCGGTTTTGGGGACTGATTTCTGTGGTACTCGATTTAAATGCGCTGTACCTGAAATCTGGACTGGGCACTCAGGAAGAATCCGAGTTAAACATTGCCCTGCGCGGCAAAGATGGCACCGGGGCAGAAGGTGAGGTGTTTTATGGCAACCCCGATCTGTTTGATTCTACTCCCGTTCTCAGCCAGATCAATTTGCCGCACGGAGCCTGGGAAATGGCAGCAGTTCCTCACCAGGGCTGGTCAGTGACATCGCCTCGCCGCGAACTGATTTACATAGGCTTTGTAATGGCAAGCCTGCTTATCTGCTTGCCTTTGCTGGCAGCCGGGCGACTGCTTGTGCAGCACGGGCAAAGCATTCATGCACTCAAACAAAATCGGTCTTTGCTGGAAGAACAGTTAATCAGCAATAAAAAAGCGCGTGCACAACTGCAGTTCCAGGCGGAAAAAATGGCCGAGCAAGCCACGCTGGAAAGCAGATTGCGCATAAAGGCGGAGTCAGCAGAAAAAGCAAAGTCTGAGTTTTTAGCCACGATGAGCCACGAAATCCGCACGCCTATGACGGCGATTATCGGCCTGTCAGAGCTGCTTGGAGAACAAACCCTGGACGCAGCAAACAAAGAACGCATTTCCCAACTGCGCAGTGCGGCAAAGTCGCTGTTAACCATCATTAACGACATTCTGGATTTGTCGCGTCTGGAGGCCGGTAAACTTGAAATTGAATCCATTCCCGTGAACTTGTTCGACCTGTTGCACAGTGTATGCGGCATGTTTCAGATGACCAGCCCGGTGCTGCGCAACAACGATGTGCGCTTGCATTTTCATATCGATGAAACGGTGCCTGTGCAGGTTAAAACCGATCCTACCCGGCTGCGGCAAATTCTGGTGAATCTGCTGGGCAATGCAGTGAAATTTACCCACCACGGCCAGGTTACCGTAGACATCAAATCTCAACCTGATGCGCAGGAAATTCTGTTCAAAATTACAGACACGGGTATTGGCATACCCCCCGAGGCGCTCAACAAACTGTTTAAGGATTTTGAGCAGGTAGACCCCTCTGTTACACGGCGCTACAGCGGCACGGGTTTGGGGCTTTCGATTTGCAAGCGGCTGGTGCTGTTGCTGGGCGGCCGTATTGGCCTGGAAAGCCGGGAACACCAAGGCAGCGTGTTCTGGTTTTCCATTCCGTGCCACACTGTGGCAGCCACTACCAACCCTGGCAGGCAAGACACTCCGCAGCACACCATTGAGAAAGCACCCCTGCCAGACTGGCCCTGCCGGCTGCATCTTTTACTGGTCGAAGACAACGCCATCAATCAACAAATCATTCAGGCACAAATTCAAAAAATGGGCCACACGCTAGACTGCGCCAACGATGGGGCCTCTGCTGTTGAAGCCGTGCAGACAAACCACTACGATGCCGTGTTAATGGACGTTCGCATGCCGCGTATGTCGGGACTGGAAGCCACCCAATTGATTCGGCAAATGCCAGCACCCAAGTGCCATCTGCCTGTTATTGCCATTACTGCCGATCTGATGCCAGAAAGCCAGAAAGCCTGTCTGGATGCCGGGATGAATGCCTGCCTGGCCAAACCAATCGACGTGCAAGAACTTAAACAAACCCTTGCACACACGCTGAAGAAAAGTGCCGCCGATCACACTTCGCAAGCGGCAGACCAACCTGCCGGTCAGCCATTCGATGCTGAAAAAACCAGCCGCAGGTTGATGATACCCAAAGAAGAGCTACGCAGGCTTTATACGCTGTTTGTGGCAGATTACGCGCACGCCGATGCAACGATTGCGCAGCACATTCAGGCCAACGAACTGCGCAAGGCAGCAAACACCGCGCACACACTCAGAGGGGTTGCTGGTAATTTGGGGTTTGAGCGCCTGGCTCAAGCTGCCAGAAATGTAGAACATTCTCTCGCCAAACTCCGCCTGGATGCACTGGATTCCGGGCTTGCGCAGCTTAAGCTGCAGCTTGAACGCACACTACAGCATATCAAGCAACAGCAGATGTAGAAATGCGCACGCTGTGCCTGCCTTACAAACCAGTAATTACGCCAGGATTTTTATTGCATCAAAACCAGCCCATGTTAAGATCGCTGACAACAAACCGCCAGTTTCCTCCCTCCGCATTAACCAGCCCAATTAAAAACCCGGCGTTGGTGATGTTTAACTGAGAATCGACAGTGCTGTTTGTAGGGTAAGGAACGTACTGATTCGCCACTACAACACCATTTCTGTCCGTAATATTGTAAGCATAGCCACTCTCAGTAACATGTAAAACAACTTGATACGTTTGGTAATCAGTAATGCTTTTTGTGTCGCATCTTCCAAGTATGATATTGCCACTGTTTATACCCTGACCATAAGGGGGTGGAAGCGCCCTGGTGGCAGGATCGAACCAGACTTCAGGTTGAATGGCAGCAAAGCCCGTGCTGGCAACACACGGAACCTCGGGGCGGCCAGCATTACCAATGATAAAGCCTCTTCCGCGATTGTATCGCCCCTCATTGCCATCATGCCGACCTATCACGCCAAGGTGCGCGCCATTCATTTGAGTGAATAACCCTTCCGATCTAAATTTAAATACGATCCACTGGGTTGAGGCGTTATCCGGCTTTTGCTTATTCTTAAAGCCATACACAAACCCTTGCCCATCAGAATCTCGTGGAGGCAACGTTTGCCAACCCCATGTGTAATGCACCAATTTACAAGCCGTGACCCCACTTGGGCAATCTACATTAGAACGTGAAAAAACGATGCTATCTGGGACAGGTTGCTGTTGAGAAAAACTGGTAGCACTGACTACGGACAGAAAAAGTCCGACCAGAAAAACCACGGGATTAATATTCATATTTTTTAAGCCAGAAAGAATGTTAAACAGAGGTAACAGCTTATTTGGTTAGCATGCAGACCTTCAAAAAGAGGCTTGCGTTTCCCCAAAAAACGAAACAAACCTACTCGCCAAGAGTTCCAAAAAGCGAGTGCATCACTATACGCTTTTTAAGGCAACGCACCGAACGACTGGGTACAACATTTGGCAACACAAGCCGTTCAGCTGCCCCCATTCCAGGACACGCAGTGGTTGTCGAACTGCCAGCCTGCATGTTGTGGAGCGGCCAGCACCTCTTGGCCAAACGGCTTTTTTGTGTTGCCAAGGGCGGCAATTGCGCACACGTCTTGCTGCGCCACCTCGTCCACTTTTTTGCCTTGGGCATTAAACACGGCCACACGGCCCGCCAAGGGGCTGCTTACAGCAAAGCCATCGCCCAGCGCAACAACACTGCCGCCGTAACCCTGCATGCCTACCGATTCTTGCACCACCGCCAATTGAGTGCCAGTCCAAACCGCCAGCACGGGCGCATTCAGCTTGCTGGCAACATGGGGATTGGTGTGCTTGCATGGCCACACCTACTTGGCCCGTTTGTGTGTTCAAATGCAAATGCCGCAGGCTTAAAAACGGGTCGGACACCCGCCACTCCTGCTGCAGGTTCCGGTGTTTGGGTGTATCAGAACCAAGGTGCTGCGCACCTGTTCTGCTTCGGCAACAACTCGCCCCGTCAGGCTGCTGGTTTGCAGGCCACCGTTGGCAACCAGCAGCGCCATTGCTCGAATGGGTGCACTTTGCCCAGCGCCCACTGTGGGCACCAGCAACAATTCATGCGGGTCTGTGCCACCACTGGAATAGCGGGTCAACACCTCCAAGGTACGAAAATCACGCTGTACCACCAGCCCATTGCCAGTCAGTTTGTCGGTCTCGGTAGTCCACACAGTGGGGGGCCCGTTGGGTTGGGTACCGGGCACCACCACGGCGTGCCCATTCAGGCTGCTTTCGCCCTCGCACCAAAAGGTGTTCAGTTTCGCCGTGCCCACATCAAAAACACCCAGCCAGTCGCCAGGCCTGCGGGCCACCACCAACACACGCTGGTCGTCCAGAATGGTTATTCCGTGGGGCCTGCCGGGCAGG
>JAAURO010000073.1 GCA_012032215.1 Limnobacter sp. | reverse complement strand
GTCAGTTCTCCGTTGGTGCGCATGCGCATTTTTCCAGAATACGGGCACGGTATACACTCACGGTTTTTGGGCTAAGCGACATTTCAGCGGCAATTTCGCTCAGTTTTTTGCCCGATGCAATCATGCGAATTGTTTCAAATTCGCGATCACTGAGCGAGTTGTGAAGAGGCTTTTCTTTGTCTTCGGTTAAGTGGCTGGCAAGTGATTCTGCCAGCTCAGGGGTAATGTACTTCCTGCCTGCTGCCACAATCTGAATGGCGTCAACCAGTTTTTCCGGCGCAGTATTTTTGGTTAAGTAACCGGATGCACCTGCCTTTAGCGCGCGCACCGCGTACTGATCTTCCGGATGCATCGACAAAATCAGAATCTTGATATCTGGTTTTTGTCTTTCAGGGTTTTTACTATATCTACGCCGTTTTTACCGGGCATGGAAATATCTAGTATCAGCAGGTCGATTTCATGCTGGCCAATACCGGCCAAAATACCAGCGTAATCACCCGCTTGCGCAAGCACTTGAATGGTGCCCGTTTCCTCAAGAAGCTGCTTTAAACTTCCTCGAAGCAAAGCATGGTCGTCTGCCAGTAATACCCTGATCATCGCACTGTCATCCAAGTTCGTTGGTATGTTTTTAGGCAAGGCAACCATGAGGGTTGTGCCTTTACCCAGTTCCCCGCTAATATCCACCCAGCCATTAAAAGCGGCGATTCTCTCTTGCATGCCGCGCAGGCCAAACGATTCTTGTTTTAATTTATCTGTGTTCTCAATGCCTTTGCCGTTGTCGTGGATCTCTAGATTAATTTCTTCTGAAGAAATAAACAACTCTACGTTTACCTTCGTGGCTTCGGCATGCTTAACAATATTGGTTAAACCCTCTTGCAACACCCTGAAAAGAGCCGTGTTTTTTTCATCCGTCAGGTTTAATGCGTCGCGGTTGCAGTTAAAACAGGTTTCTATTCCGGTGCGTTTTTCAAAGTCTTTCAATTGCCATTCAAGCGCCGGAATCAGGCCATAATCCAGAATGCCGGGGCGCAAGTCCTTGGCAATACGTTGGCTGGCTGCCAGCAGGTCTTCCACAACGCACAACATGTCCTGCAGTCTTTCAACACTGTGTACAGTCTGGGTATTTTTAACCAACCATGCAATGTCGGTTTTTAGTTTGGTTAACGAACCGCCCATGTCATCGTGAATTTCACGGGCAATGGCCGCTCGCTCTTGCTCAGAGCGGTTTTCAAGCGCAGTAGTCACTCGCCTAAGCTCGGCCTTGGATTCTTTTAAAGCGGTTTCTGCAAGGTGGCGGGCTGAAATATCCAGCAACAATCCATCCCAGGCGATGTGCTGCTCTTTTTTCTTCCCCACTGCATTAAGCAGCACCCAAAGCCCTTGCGGGTTATGGTGTTGTTTCAAGCGTCCTTCCCAGCTCAGGTTGCATTCGCCCTGGGCGGCTTCAAAAATCGCGACCTTCAGGTCAGCTGCATCGGCACGTTCAAATTGGGAAAAAAAGAAATCTGGTTCTTCCAGAAACCTGAATGGCGGCACGCCGAAAAACTGAAGCGCGCCCTCACTGACAAAAGGCACCTTGGGCCTTGGGTCGCCATCGTGCGTTTGCATCTGGAAAATAACGCCGGGAATGTTTTTGGCGATTGCGGAAAAACGCCTTTCTGATTCACGTTGTGCGCGTTCGGCGGCTTCCAGATTGCGTCTTTCGGTGGCTGCTCTCAAAGACCGCTCAATGGCCGGTACCAGGCGCGCCATATTGTCTTTCATGAGGTAATCATCGGCGCCAGCCCGCATGGCCTCTACAGCCACTTCTTCCCCAATACTGCCTGACACAATAATAAAGGGCAGGCCCAAGCCAGACTCACGCACCAATTGCAGCGCTTCTTCCGAACTAAAGCCAGGCAGCCGATGGTCCGAAATAATAACATCCCATTGCTCGTGCTGAAGCGCCTGCTTCAGAGATTCAACCTGATCGACACGGCCCGTGTTGCATTCCACACCACCAGACCTCAGCCTGCGGACCATCAGCTCGTAGTCTGATTCATTGTCTTCGACAAAGAGAATCCGCAGCCCTTCATCACGAAACCGATCAAGGGCTAGCAAACTCGTCAGAATTTCTTTACTGCCTGTCATGAGGGCAATTATGCGTGATATTTAGTGAAAACGTAAATTTTTAAATGCACCAGATTTGTTCCCCTTTATCCGGGTTTGCTTTTTCCGTCAATCGGCCAAAATGCCTTAAAGCGGGTTGATGCACAGCCTCAGAGAGGTTGCGTGTGTCAGCAACGGCAACGATTGGTATGGGCATTCTCCTGATTCCACTAATTGGGGGGGCCGTTTGTAGCAGGAAAAACAACACAATGAATAAAATCCTCGGGGAAATCAAAGCCAGATCGAACACCTCCGTGAAAGCCAGCCCTTTGTTGGGCTCTGCTGTGGAGCAAACCAAGGCAGTTGTTAGAACCATAGACGAAACAGGCCATCGGGAGTTTGACTTTACCCTCAAGGACTTCGCACGGGTGCGCACCTGATTTTGCATGTAGCAGGCATTTCCTTGTCAGAAAGCAAGCAAAGCATGGTGTATAGCCGCCTGGCACGGCGTGTGCGCGATTGCAAAATGCAGCGGTTTTCTGAATACCTGGATAGCCTGGAGAGCCGTGCAGGCAACCCGGAGTGGGAGCATTTCATCAATGCGCTCACCACCAACCTGACTTCTTTTTACCGTGAAGCCCACCATTTTGAAATCCTGAAAAAACAGCTTCAGGATCTCTCACACAAGCCACGCATTGAAATCTGGTGCAGCGCAGCCTCTACGGGCGAAGAGCCCTACACACTGGCCGTTACCGCCATGGAGGCATTTGGCACTTTGCACCCGCCCGTGCGTATCATCGCCACCGACATAGATACCAAAGTGCTGGCCCATGCCAAGGCCGGTGTGTACCGTCTGGATCAGGTGGACAAAGTGCCGCGCGACATCCTGCGCCGCTATTTTTTAAAAGGCAATGGCGAAAACGATGGCCTGATTCGGGTGCGTCCAGAGTTGCAGTCCATCGTGACCTTTAAGCAGCTCAATCTGCTAGGCGAAAACTGGAATTTACGCCCCGGGTTTGATGTCATTTTCTGCAGAAACGTCATGATTTACTTCGAGAAAGATGTCCAGTTTCAGATACTCAAACGGTTCGCGCCCTTAATGAGTCCCGGTGGGTTGCTGTATGCCGGGCATTCTGAAAACTTTGGAATGGCCAAAGACTATTTTCTGCTCAAAGGTAAAACCGTGTACGAGGTGTTGCCCGAGCATGCGCACCGCTTGGCGTCAGTTTCAGTAGATGCGTTTCAAAGGCGTTTGATCACTCGTTCAACTTAAGAGTGCTCTTTGCACATTCCTGAACAGGATTGCCATGTCGTCCGTACAGCAACATACCGAAAAGGCTGCCATGCGCATCAAACAACTGGTTATGCCCGGGGAATGCTACGCATCGTGGCAGCCTGCAGAAATTTCCACACTATTGGGGTCATGCGTGGCAGCGTGCCTGTACGACAAGCGGCTCAACATTGGCGGCATGAACCACTTTATGTTGCCTGATTCGCCTGAACCCGTCCGTGCAGAACTGGCCGCTTCTGCCCAGCCCGCCATGCCGCATTCGTTGACGAGCAGCGCACCATTTTGTTATGGCCTTGCAGCCATGCAAAAGCTGATAGAAGACCTGATGCAAATGGGGGCCAAGCGCGAACACCTGGTGGCCAAGGTGTTTGGGGGTGCCAACATGACCGATTGCAACACCTTGGCACACATTGGTAAACGCAACTGTGAATTTGTTATGCGTTTTCTGCAACAAGAGGGAATTCGCTTGTGTGCGGCCGATTTGGGCGGGGTTACCAGCCGGCGAGTGCGTTTTTACACCGACACGGGCGCCGTGCGTGTATACAACCTGCCAGTTGCCAACCTGCGCGTGTTAGAGCAAGAAAAGCAGTACCACTTAAAAATGAGAAAAGGCCCCGATGGGCATGTTACCCAGTATTCGTAGGATGAAAACATGACGCAGAAAATCAAGGTGCTGGCTGTGGATGATTCCGCACTGATTCGGAATATATTAACCCGGATTGTCAATTCCCAGGACGACATGGAAATGGTGGCAACCGCCCCCGACCCGCTTATAGCCAGGGAGAAAATCAAAAGCCATCTTCCCGATGTGATTACCCTGGACATCGAAATGCCCAAAATGGATGGCATCGAATTTCTGGAACGTCTAATGCGTTCGCGCCCTACGCCAGTGGTGATGGTGTCCACACTTACTGCACGCGGAGCCGATGTTACGTTCAGGGCACTCGAACTGGGCGCCGTAGATTTTGTCACCAAACCCAAGATGAATATCAGCGAGGGCATGGTGCAGTATGCTAATGAAATTACCGACAAGATTCGCGCCGCGTATGCCGCACGTTTCCGCTTAAGGCGCTTGCCCGCGGTGGCAGTCACCACTTCCCAGACAAACAGTGCAGTTCGTGCAGGGCATGCCTCCTCGCCGCCCAGCGGGGCTGGGCTACAGCAGCGCCCTACACCAGTGGAATCGTTGGGTAACCGGTTTGCCGCCACTGAAAAACTGGTGCTGATTGGCTCGTCCACGGGGGGTACGGAAGCCCTGCGCACCATACTCGAAAAATTGCCCTCAGACTGCCCAGCCATTTTAATTACCCAGCACATGCCCGCTGGTTTTACCAAAAGCTTTGCCGATCGGCTGAACACCGTATGCGCAATGACCGTGAAAGAGGCCCAAGAGGGCGAGCGTGTGTTGCCCGGCCACGTGTACATAGCGCCTGGTGACAAACACCTGTTGCTGGCCAAAAATGGCGCCAACTACGTGTGCAGGCTCAAAGATGGTGAAACAGTAAACAGGCACAAGCCTTCGGTGGAAGTGCTGTTTAATTCGGGGACACAAGCAGGTGCCAAAAATATTATTGGCATCATGCTCACTGGCATGGGCAAAGATGGTGCGCAAGCCATGGCCGACATGAAAAAAGCAGGCAGTCACAACATTTGTCAGGATGAGGCAAGCTGTGTGGTGTTTGGCATGCCCCGAGAGGCCATTGCCCTGGGCGCAGCCGACCAGATTATGCCGCTGGAGAAAATTGCCAGTGCCCTGATCAGCCACTTGAGCAAGATTGGAGGCCGCTCTGCCATTCGGGTTTAGCGAAAAGCCTGTTTTTGCGGCAGGGGTTTAGTCTTTGTATTCAATGGAATTGACATACCAAATGGTTGCGCCTGCCTCGGTGACTACCTCTGCTTCGTCTCCCACTTCTTTTTTAAGCAGGGCGCGGGCCATGGGGCTGTCGATTGAAATGTAATTCTTGCGGTTAAAAATCTCGTCGTAGCCCACCAACCGGAAAACAAGCACCTGACCGGCTTCATTTTCCACTTCCACCCAAGCGCCGAAAAACACACGGCCATTCTGCTCGGGCTGGTGGTACACAATTTTCAGGCTTTCAAGCCGTTTGCGCAAATAGCGAATGCGGCGGTCGAGTTCGCGCAAACGCTTCTTGTTGTATTGGTAGTCGGCGTTTTCGCTGCGATCACCCAAGCTGGCTGCCCAAGCTACTTTTTTTGTAACATCCGGACGTTCAATACGCCACAGGCGGTCAAGCTCCGCCTGTAGTTCTGCAAAACCCTGCCGGGTAATCAATGGGGTATTCAAGTGAGCATTCCTTCTAAATTCTTCCGGTATTACCAATGGTGGCTTAAACAAGTGGTTTAGTTGTGTAAACCCAGCAAAATAAAGGCCACGGACCACTTCGGGTTTGCAAACCACAAAGGCAAAATACCCAAAAAAGGCAAAAAAACAAACAGCTCCAAGGCCAGCGTGCAACGGTTTCGCAGGTTAAGCCAAGTGCGCAAAAATACCAGCAGGGCCGAGGCCAGCAGCAGTATGCCGCAAGCCACACGCGTGGCCCAAAATATCGGGGTAAAAAGCGGGTGTAAGCAAGAAGCCGGCATTTCAGAATGCTCAATCAGGGTGAAAACCGCAACACCGTTCAAAGCCGCAATCATCAAAATACAAAAGGAAGCGGGCAGGTGCAGACCATGCAGGGTTTCTCCGGCAAACCCATAGGCCATAAGCCCCGCCATGGCAAACACCAGCAGCACCAAAAACAGAAAAACCGCATCACTGAGAATAAAACCATGGTTCTTGAAAAACCAGGGTGTGACAGCGCCCAGACACAGCGCTGCCACCACCAGCAAAAGCCCTTTGTGGTTTGGTGGGCTTTGCCGCGCAGCAGGAGGTGGTACACCCTCTGTGGGTAAGGAATACACACCCAAGGCCGGGTCTCCGCTCAGGCCGCTACGGGGTTTTTCATCGGGCGCCTGTAAGGGGCCGCCACCTTCAGGCCCCAACGAGAGCAGGCAGCGCCATGCACAAAGCCAATTCATAAATACCCCGCTCAATAAATATGCATCATCAATAATGAGGTAAATAATATCTTGACAAATTTTGTGGATCAAGCGATTATTCTGCATCATTAATGATGAAAGGTGTTGTGTGAGGCTAAAGCAAATTGCAGGCATTCAGGCTGGGTATCCGTTTCGGGGTAAAATCCTTGAAAACCCACAGGCCGATCTGGTGGTGGTTCAAATGAAAGATGCTTGCGCACAGGGGGGCATTAACTGGCAAAGCTGTCTGCGCACCCAGCTTACTGGCAAACGCCCTCCCGACTGGTTGCAAAGCACCGACATTCTCGTGGCCGCACGTGGCAGCCATCACTATGCGGTCGAGGTGGGCAGCGGGTTTTCACACCCCAGCCTCAAGGCGGTTGCGGCCCCGCATTTTTTTGTCGTTCGCCTCACAAGGCCCGATGTCCTGCCCAGGTACCTCGCCTGGCTGCTTAACCAGGGGCCCTGCCAAAGCTATTTTCAGCAAAATGCCGAAGGCACTCTTACCAAAAGCATTCGCCGCAGCGTGCTGGAAGAAACCCCCGTTGCCATTCCTCCACTCGCCAAACAGCGGGCTATCGTTGGCATGGCCTTTACCCTGTTTCAGGAACAAAAGCTCGCCGAAAAACTGCTGCGCAACGGCGAACGCATGATGACAGCCATTGCCCATGAATTACTCAACCAGAATCCCTAGACGCACTTTGCCTGCACTTTGTCCACCCAACTCGGTGGCACAATGCCAGCACCACGCACCACTTACAGTCGGCCAGCCAGACAAGGAAAACATGGAAGCAAGCGACCAGATTAGTCAAGAAGACATCAACAGGGCCCTGTGGTCTGCCTGCGATACGTTCCGCGGCACCATTAGCGCCGATACCTACAAAGACTTCATCTTGACCATGCTGTTCCTCAAATACATCTCGGACGTCTGGCAAGATCACTTCGACACCTACCACGCCCAGTACGGCCAGGAAACCGAGCTT
>JAAURO010000072.1 GCA_012032215.1 Limnobacter sp. | reverse complement strand
ATGGAAGGAAGAAGAATATATCTGAACCAGCCTGTAACTTCTCCTGCTCAAATAAGAACAATTCTGCAAAACTCAGCTACAGATATGTATGCGCCAGGTTTTGATTTTACATCAGGTTATGGCTTTATCAATGCTGATTCGGCGATGCGGACATTTGCCAAACCCGATCCTTCGCTTATTCAACTCATAGTTCCTGCAAATATAACACCCGGTCAGGCTCCGTTTACTTTAACGGTAACCGGATTAAACCTGAGTCCAACCTCCGTAATAAAATTCAGAGATATAACTCTTAGTACGACAGTGCTTAATTCAGAAACAGCCACAGCTGTGGTACCGGCATTTATTGGTGATCCGGGAATCAGTGTTTTTACACCACCGGTCAGCTCAAGTGGTCTGGATGGCGGAAGCAGTGATACTTTGAGGTTTTTCGGAGTTGTAAAAAAGAATATTATTGTTACCGCAGATAATAAATCAAAAAAATATGCTCAGCTTTTTCCTGAACTCACCGCCACAATACTTGTAGATGGCATACCGCTTGCAAATTCAGGGCTCACCTTGCAGCAAACAGGCCTGGATGCAATGGCAATTACATCACCAGCCAATATCAACAGCAATGTAGGAACTTATGTAATAACAGCCACCCGTGTTTTTGATCCTGAAAACCCCGGTGTGCTGTGCTTTATTGGTGTTTTGGTGTTTAAAAAATCTGTTTGACATCGTTCACCGACACCTCCGTACCCGTGCTGGTCAGCAGCACAGACCCTTCCGCTCCGCCGTTTCTCAAGCCCACCACCTGCGCCTGGCTTAAATGCACCAGGGAAGCGTCTTGCCCGGCAGCGGTTGCCACCACCTTGAAACGGTACGTACCATTGCCCACAGCGGTGCCATCGTTGTTTTTGCCGTCCCAGCCAAATTCGTGAATACCCTTCCCGGCAGATTCCAGATTAATGGTGCGAATGGCCTGGCCGCTGGCATTGGTAATTTCAACCTTGATGCTGTCTGCAGCCTGCTTCAGCTCAAAAGCCCCTTCAGCCTGCCCATCTTTCAGCGCCATGGCGTTGCCCTCGGTCATGATAGTGCGACCCAGCATATTGGTGCTTTGCACAGTTTGCGAACCGGCAAAACTGGCCGCCATGTTTTCCATGGTGCTGTTCAGGTTCTGAATACCTGTTACCGTGTTTAGCTGCGCCATCTGGCTGGTCACCTGCGCATTGTCCATCGGAGCCAACGGGTCCTGGTTTTTCAGCTGCGCCACCAGCATCGACATAAACCGCTCCTGCACCACCTCTGGATCGTTGTCGTTTTTGCCTTGGAAGTACCCGACGTCGTACTGCTTGTCACTGGGTTGATCATGCTCTGCTCTCCTGCTTACTGCCTGTCTGTGTTTTTTTGGATTACCGTTGCTGCACCGGCCTTTTTACTGGTCCACTTGCGGGCCTACTTACTGGCCTACTTACTGGCCTACTTACTGGCCCATATTCAAAGTTTTCAGCATCAACTGTTTCGCCGTGTTCATCACCTCAGCGTTGGTCTGGTAGCTGCGGGAAGCAGCCATCATGTCCACCATTTCTTCCACCGCATTGATATCGGGCATGTAGACATAGCCCTGCTCATCGGCCATCGGGTGCTTCGGGTCGTAAATTTTTCGAGGCTGCGCATCCGAGGTCACCACCTCTTTCACATTCACGCCTTGCGCCATGGCCGCACTGCCGGGCAGCGCCTTTTCCAGCTCCGCCTCAAACACCACCTTTCTCGCCTTGTACACATCGTCGGACTTCGTAGCCGCCGTTTCCGCATTCGCCAGATTACTGGCCACCGTATTCAAGCGCTGGCTTTGCGCCTGCATGGCACTGCCAGCCGATTTAAACGTATTGAATAAAGACATGGGCATTTACCTCTTGCTTACTGATTGCCAGTACCCATCGCTGATTTCAGCGCGGCAATCCGTCCATTGATAGCGCGCAAAGCGGCCTCGTACTTCACCGTGTTTTCAGCAAAAGCTGCGCGCTCTTTTTCGATGTCCACCGAGTTGTTGTCCAGAGCAGCCTTGCCACCGTGGCGGTACTTCAGCAAAGCCTGTGTAGATAGTCCGCCAGATTGCAACGGGCCGATATGGCCTTCATGGGTGGTTGAAAGGGTAGCTCCACGCCTGGCCAGCAGGGCCTCGTCTTTGCCAGTGCCAGTGGCCTGCTTCAATGCCTCTGAAAACTGAAAATCTACCGCCTTGTAATTGGGCGTATCGACGTTGGTAATGTTGGAAGTCAGCACCTCTTGCCGCTTGGCCCGTAGCTCCAGAGCCGCAGCAGAGAACTGCATTGAATCGCTTAACTTGTCCAGCATGACCGCGCCCTATGACTTTTTAACAAGCCAATTATGCGCAAAATGTAATTAATTCAATCGAACAAGAAAAGCAGCAAAAACACCGCTATTTCACATACGAAACAGCGGACTTCGCCGATACGATCAGTACCAACCTCACTACTTTCCTTTTTAACGGCAGGTATGAACAAAACTTTAGTGCTTTTTTCCGCGCTGTTTCTCGCGCTTTACGCCACCAGCGCAGTGGCCACAGAGCGCTGGGTAAAACAAGCCGACCTGGCAAGCCTGGTGCCCAAGGAACTGGTGCCCAAAGGCGCGACTTTAGAGGTGGAATTGCAAGGCGATGAACGCATAGGGTCTACCACCTGCCCGGTTGCCCTGTTTTCCAACGCCAGCAACAACCGCCTGTGGGGAAAAACCTTTCTGCAAGTGCAATGCCTGGGCAGCGACCAACCGCCGTTTTTTGTCACTGTTCATATAAGACTGTGGGCACCCGTGCTGGTAGTGCGCCAAACAGCACCCTCTGGCGAACCCATTGGCCTGGATGCCGTGGAATTCCGAACCATGGACCTGACCCAGCTGAATTCTGGCTATATAGACAACCTCGCCGCACTGGATAGAAAAGTAGCCGCACGCCAGCTTTTCCCCGGTGCACTGCTCAAACCCGATCATTTAAAAGGCCGCTCTTTATTAAAGTACGGCGATACCGTTAAGGTGGTAGTAGGTGGGCCGGGTTTTAAAATAGCAGGCACTGCCACTGCCCTGGAAGCCGCAGAGCAGGGGGACATTGTAAAAATCAAAACCCCCAACGGCAAAATACTCCATGGCATGGCGGTAGATGACATGTTGGTAGAAGTGACCCTTTAAGCAAGAGCCACACCGCCAATTGAATGAACTGGCAGCAGATCACCCTTTAGTTTGGGTGAAAAGCGCCGATAAAAGAGATAAGCTTGGAAATACTGGCGCGGCAAAACAAAGAGGCTGAAATAACACTAAAGTTAGCAGCATTCTTGCCGTAAATAAGAGTGAATTGTTAGATTGGCTGCTCTGCCAAGAGCGGAGGACATCATGGATATTAAAAAACTAGGTTCGGGTTCGCTCGACAAACTGACCAAACCGGCAAGCGGCAAAGCCGCTGGATTGCCCGAAGGCGCCCCTGAAAAGGAACAAGGCGCAGTCGCCAAGCTGTCGGGTCGATTAAGCGGCATTAAAGCGGGCGAAGCCCCCTTCGATGCCCAAAAGTTGACCAGATTCGCCAGGCCATTCAGGAAGGCAAGTTTGAAGTCAATCCGGAAGCTGTGGCTGACCGTATTATTGCCAGCGCCCAAGAACTGCTAGGCCAGAAATAAAACGCCAGCCGGGTTTGCCCGGCAGGCTTTGGCCTGCCGCCGCCCTGCGCCCTGGCTTGCAAACGCCCGAGCATACCGAGGAAAGTTTATGTCACACGCTTTAACCGCCAACGAACTTCGCCAGCTTGTCGCACAAGACTGCGAACTGGTCATGATTTTGGTCGACACGCTGCTGGAAGAACAAGCCGCGCTCATCAAAATGGAAACCGGGCTGATAGCTGAACTGGCGCTTAAAAAAAGAAGGCCAGATGTTCGAGCTGGAAAAACGCTACAAAGCCAACCTCAAACACGCCAGGCAGGCCGGTTTCCCGGAAAGCTTCGAAGGCTTTCAGGCCTGGGTAGACCTACTGGCCACCACCGATGTCCACCTGCGTGGCAACTTTCAAACCCTGCTGGATGCCCTGCACCACTCGCAGCGGCTTAACGCCATGAATGGCGAAATTGTGCAGGAACAGCTTTTGGGCCTGCAACAACGCATTTGCATTTTAACTGCCGCATCGCTCGCCGACCCTCACCAGCCAACCGACACCTACGGCCCAAAAGGCAGCATGGGCAGCGGCAACTCTTCCACAAGCAGAGCAGCACGGGCCATTATTCGTTAAAGCAGGCTGAATAAGCCTGGGTTTTCAGGCGTTCAGCTCTTCAGGCGTGCTTGTCAGCTCAGACCCCTGCACCCCTGGTTTAGCCAGGGTAAACACAAAACGCGCACCCTGCCCGCTTACTGAAGCCGCAGTTATCTGCCCACCATGCCGCTCTACAATGCGCTTTACTATAGCCAAGCCCACCCCGGTACCCGAAAATCGCGCGCATTGTGCAACCGTTCAAACACCTTGAACAGCTTGTCTGCATACTTCATATCAAACCCGACTCCATTGTCTTGCACGGTAAACTCCCAATGCATCGGCAAATCTGCATACGCAATCTGAACCACCGGCTTAGCCACTCTGGCAGTAAACTTCAAGGCATTGTCGATAAGATTCATCCACACCTGCTGCACCAACACCGGGTCGGCCTGTACACAAGGCAAATGGGGGAAATCAATCCGAGCACGCCGCGAAGCATCCAGCTGCTTCAGCACCGTTTCAAGCACCGTGTTCAAATTCACTTCCTCACGGGCAAGGCTGGCCCGAAACAAACGTGAAAAATCCAGCAAACCATCAATTAACGCACCCATCTGACGCGCATTCGAGCAAATCCGCTCCAGCAGGCCATGCGCCCCTTCCGGCAAAATGTCCTTGTACTCTTCCCGTAAAATGTCGGCAAACCCATCAATGGCACGAAGCGGCGCACGCAAATCGTGCGAAACCGTGTAACTGAAAGCCTGCAACTCTCTGTTGCTTTCTATCAACCTAGCAGTACGCTCTTGCACTCTGTCTTCCAGGGTTTTGTTCAGGGTTTCCAGACCGTTTTCAAAACTGCGGCGCTCTACACACAACCCGAAAAGCCGCAATGCATTGCACACCATACCAAAGTCTTCTGGCTGAATGGCATTAAAACCTTTCTGCCCCACCAACACCCAATACTCAGGCAAATCAGGCTGCCCCGTGTGTTTGTAAGCCACCCACACCTTCAAAATACCCAACCGGATACGCCACACTTCTGGCACATACTCATCGGGCAAATAGCCCACCGAAATCAACTCACTGGCCGGGGCGTCTTTGCAATGCTCAAGCACAATCGGCAAATCTGCCCAGCGCACAAAACCCACGTCGGGAATACGAAACTCGTTGCCACCACCACGAATCTGCCACGGCTGACGCGACTCCCTATAACCAATCATCAATTCCGAATGCACCATTAAACAGCTTTTAAGGCCGCGTGCATAATTGGAAGCCAGATCCGACATAGGCGCAGACAACAAAATACCCTGCAACAACAAACGCTGCACCTCCAGCAAACGATCATCCAACACACGGCTGGTTACCGTGCTGGAAACCCCCTCGTAACCCAGAAATTTGCCACCGTCGCCCAGCAGCGGCCTGCCCGTGGACTCAAAAATCATCCGGGTTCTATCTTGGGGCCAGTACTCAAACTTAAGCCGATAAAAAGGCAAAGCCTTGTCCATGAGTGATTTCAGCTCATTCCAGGACATGCCATTTTCGATCAAGCGCAAGTGCGCCACATGCCAGCGCTTCATGCCCACAAAAGGAAGCAATGCAAGGCTTTTATCGCTCGGAATTTCCACACCACGGTATACAATCCTGCTCAAACTGTGGTGCGCATCCTGCTGCCAATACCACTCGCCCGAAAGCTCCATCAGCCCACGCAACCTCGACTCCGACTGAAACACCTTGCCCGTAATGGCCAGCAACTCGCTGACCAAGCGCCAACCCAGCATCAGGGCAATAAACAAACCACTTAAATCGAACACCAGCAAAGCCACATGCCAAGCGTTGAGTGTAGCGCTGGAAACAGGGCCCGGCCCCCGATAAAAATCAGCGGCAAGACCAAAATCAGAAAGAAAAAAAAACGCAGAAAAAGCCAGGGGAGCCACAGCAGTCAACACAATGACCACCAAGGAAGTACGTACTTTTCTTTGGTGTGCACGCAGCGCTTTTAAACCCATATCGGTGGGCGGTCCAGACGTAGGCATGGGCGAACTCTCTCGGCAGGTGGTGGCTGTTCAAGAGGTAGTCTACCTCGGTATAGTGAGAAAGTCAGTCTTGCGCAGAAAGAAGCCCCCACGCCTTAAGGGACCTGAGGGACAGCTCTAAGGCAGCGTACCAACTGGGCAAAAATGCTTAATAAGGGTTTTCACACACCGCACAACATTACTTGCAACCAGATCCGTTTGTGCTTACTGTTTGCCACAGACCATACTCGCGTCTTCACTGACCTGCTCATTGGAAAACTGACTTGGAGTGGGGTTTAATTCGCACGCAATCCAGTCGTCGTAATCGGAGTATGGCTGAGTAGCGTTAAAAGACACGTTATCTGACGCACTGAATAGCATTGGCAGCGGCGTAGTTACAACTCTAACCAAGGACTTTTCTCCACTATGAATTCTGGGCTCCAGAAGCATTTTTCCAACCACTCCTCCCGTGCCAACAGCGAGCGCGGCAATAGGTGACAAGTGGGCACGACGGGGAAAGCCAGCAGCAGGAGCCCTAGCATACAACAAGGCCTCAGCCAGGACAAAACCGCCAAAGCCGCCTGCAATCATACCTTCTAGTGCGGCCAAACCGCGCTTCGCAACAGCAAGCGAAGCTACGGTGAATCCAACGTGCCTGTTTTCCAAAGTACAGTCTACTTTGGTGAGAGACACAGTGTATCAGGGCTTGCACTTCATCGAGTTCTTTGAGGGCTTGGTGTTCTACCACTAAGGCGTCGGCAAAACTTGTTTGGGTGATGTTTTTCCAGGACATTTTGGGCTCTCGTTTTCAGAAGCTCCCTTATTTTCGCATGTCCTTGGCTCTAACTGTTGTTTGGTTCGGTGGTTTGGGGTGATTCGTGCAAAGGTCTCTATTTGTCATTATTTAATTCGATTTTTGAGAATTGATTTAATAAAAATCACGGTTCTTTTAAAAAAATCCATAAAAATCAGGGTAGCGTAAAGCATTTCAGGCTTTTTGTCTCTATTGCACCGCCCACAATTTCGTATAGAAAATGCCGACTGAACGCAGAGTCGCCGTCTGATTTGCAATCGAGTGTGACTCGTCAGAGAAAACGATTTTCTTGTGTCGTGACGTGTGAGTCGCACCGATTTTTAAAAAAGAACGGGAGTAACTGCAAGTCGGTTAGCGCATACGCCAAAATCTTCGCCGAAACTGGCAGATCGG
>JAAURO010000071.1 GCA_012032215.1 Limnobacter sp. | reverse complement strand
CAGCACCCCAGCTTGCACCCCAGTTTAAATGGGTATGGCAGCGCTTTTGCGTCGTGGCTGGCCACGCATTTTCCCAACGACACCGATGTGCCTGAAGTCGCCCAGCTCGATTGGACCTTGCGCCGCGCATTCGATGGCGCAAATTCAAAAGTGCTTACCCAAGCTGATTTGGCGCACGTGCCTGAGCACGCATGGGAGCAGGTGCGCTTTGAGTTTGTGCCCACGGCAAGTTGCCTGCAGATAACCAGCAATGCAGTGGCCTTGTGGCAAGCGCTTAGCCAAAACCAGCAGCCCCCGCAAGCCGGGCTTTTGCAGGCCCCCGCCACGGTACTGGTGTGGCGGCGGGAGCATCAGCCACATTTTCGCACGGTGTGCAGCACCGAAGCCTGGTGTTTGGGCCTGGTGATGGAGGGAGGCACATTTGGAGAACTCGGTGAGCATTTAAGCCAATACCATTCTGAGGCCGAAGCCGTGCACTGGATGGGCCATTTGTTGGGGCGCTGGGTAACAGATTGTTTGTTGGCTGAAATAAAGCTGCCAGAAAAATAACCTGTTGATGTAAAGTTTAGAAATATTTCTTGTTTGTTTTGAACTAAACTGTTTTGGTATTTACTAAGGGTTAATGTAGTACCTTGGAGCAGCAGTTTTTTATGATCAAACTCAGTCATGTCAGTGAACACACTCGATCGTTTTCTGATTCTCGCAGCAATCGAAGTCAGGCCAGCCAAGCACAAGGGTCAGAATGTTCAGGCGGTGTGGGTTCAGACTCCAATCGAATGGTTGTCTCGTGTCGTAAACTAACTCGGCAATTGTTGAATTTGCTCAAAAAGCCGTTTGAGTGTTTGCGTCCGCAGGTACCGGACCATAGAACCAACAGTGCTTCGCAGCTTGCGCTTCAGGAATCTGCCCAGCTGGATGGCCAAATGGCGAGGTCTGCTAGCCTAGTTTCACGAGACCTAACTTGCGGTCATCGGACAGATAGTTTTAATTCTACGGGTGCTTTAGCAGGCAGTACGCCTCCAGGTTGCTCTGTAGAAAAAGGTCTGCTAAGCGATGCATCTCCATCCGGATACTCGGCAGATCTATCAAATACTTTGTCTTCTACTCTGTCGCCTGGCGGCGCCCGCTTGCCTTTTGGCGCGCCTAGAGAATCGGGGTACTTGGGCGATGCGTCCGCGCTTACCGCTCCTTCGCAATCAGTTGCTCTAAGTAACGTACCTTCAAGTGCATATACTGCATCAATACAACCTGCTTTTGAAACGACCTCTGGGGGTATACCTTTGCCTCCTCTTTCGTCTTCTGAATCAGCAATAAATCTTGCAGCGTTCCAGCTTGCTCAATACGTGTTGGGCCGAATCCTTACTCCCCATGGCTCAGTCCTCTACGGTGAATCCAGTGGGCAAATCGGTCTTTCTGTGGTGTTGCCTGGCTCGCAAGTGCAACCAAGCTCATCCTCCAGAAGGCTGAGCAACGGTACCGGAGAGCTTAATACCTCTCAAGTCCAACCAAGTGCGCTTCGGCTCAGTTCCTTACGCCACTACGTTACCAACCACAGCGCTAAGCGCTCCAGCGACCCCAATCCTTGATTACAATAGCGGCTTGCTCACTGTTGTGTTCAACGAGACAGGATTCTTCCCACCTCTTTATGCCTGTAAGCCCTTCCAATACTGCGCCTGCGCACCGTACCAATACACCCACCAATGCGTCCACCCATGCGGTGGCACGCGTGCAGGCTCCGGGCGAAATCAGCTTGTCTGCTTTGCCGCCCCTGGGGCTGTATATCCATTTGCCGTGGTGCGTGCGCAAATGTCCGTATTGCGACTTCAACAGCCATGTGGCCCCTCACAGCACGCACCGCAGCATTGTTCCGGTTAACGCGCACACAGAAAGCCTGCCGTTGGAGTTGCAACAGCAGTACATCCATGCTTTGGTGCTCGATCTGGATGCCCAGTTGCCCAAAGTGTGGGGCCGCAGGCTGCATTCGGTGTTTATAGGGGGCGGCACGCCCTCGTTGTTTGCCCCCTCTGAAATAGACCGCCTTTTGGGCGAAGTGCGCGCCCGCCTAGGCGTGCCTGTTAGCGGAGAAATTACCCTGGAGGCCAACCCCGGCACCTTCGAGCAAGCACGTTTTGAAGGCTTCAAAGCCGCAGGGGTTACCCGCCTGTCCGTTGGCGTGCAAAGTTTCAACAACAGCCATTTGCAGGCCTTGGGCAGGGTGCACAGTGCCGAGCAGGCGCAGCAGGCCGTTGCCACTGCGGTGGCATTGTTTGATGAGGTAAATCTCGATTTAATGTATGGGTTGCCGGGGCAAACCCCGCAGCAGGCCTTGTGCGATCTGGAGCAGGCATTGAGCCTGAACACCACGCATTTGTCGCTTTACCAGCTTACCATCGAGCCCAATACCCGGTTTGCGGCCAAGCCGCCCGTGTTGCCCAGCGAAGACCACTTGTTCGACATTGAACAGGCCGTGCACGCGCGCGCGGCGCAAGCCGGGTTTTTTCGGTACGAAATCTCGGCTTTTTGCAAGCCAGGCCATGCGTGCCAGCACAATCTGAATTACTGGCGATTTGGCGATTATCTGGGTATTGGTGCGGGGGCGCACGCAAAAATAAGCTATGCAAACCGCATAGAGCGCGAAACGCGTCATAAAAACCCGGCCGCCTATATGCAGCAGCAACTGCACGGGCAGGCAGCACCGCTTGAATCACGAGCTCTTAAAGTCAAAGAATTGCCCTTCGAATTTATGCTCAATGCCTTGCGCTTGCTGGAAGGCGTGCCCGAGGCGTATTTTCAGGAACGCTGTGGCAGGCCATTTCAAGACATTTCCAAAGTGCTGCACACGTTGCAAGAGCAGGGCCTTATTGTGCACCAAAACGGTGCAATCCGGCCTTCCGCCCAAGGTGTGCTGCATTTAAACTCCGTTCTGGAAAAATTTCTTTAAATCCACTATCCATGCGGGTTTTCGCGATATTTCCTGCATGCTCATCCAAGGTTAACCCACTTTTTTTGAAAATCAGATCGAACTAATTCTGACAGATGTACACGTAGTGCTTTCAACTTCTGGAGGTTGGCATGAGTGTGATTTCTGCATCTCCCAGCGTTTTAAGCAATGGTTTCAACTTCGATTATGTAGCGCGCACCGAGGCACGCCTGGAGGCCCAGGCTATTGAACTGGACGATGGCGTTGGTTTGCCCATGTACAACGAACGGATTAAAAAGGAAGATTGGCACCTCAGAGCCCGGCTAATGGAAGAAGAGGCCCGTGCTCGCATTGAAAAACTGTCTAAAGTGGGTAAGCGGCAACAGTCTTTTGGGGATCAGCAAGACAAAAATGAGCAAGATAAGGATAAGCAGAAACCAGAACCTCTGCCACAACCAACGGCAGCAAGGCGCATTGCTCCCAAGGCGCTGCTGCGCAACATGTTGCTCAAAAAAAAGCTGCCTAAAACACAGGCAAACTAAGACAACCAAGGTGTGTCGGGGTTGGTCTGGCAACTTCTGCCGAGGGAGCACCTTGTAGGCCCCATTCTGCTTGTTGGCAGGTTTTAATAAGCAGATCGGCAAAGCCGTGCTGCAGTTGCTCTGCCATGCTTACCTCAAAGCCCTTGCCTTGCCGGGTGGCCAGCTTTAAAACCAGGTCTGCTCCTGCGTGTTCTCCTGCTGGCGCGACGTCTGCCTGGCTTATCAGCAAAGGCTCTTCCCCCAAGGGTGTGCTGGTGCTGTCCTCCCGAAAAATACTTTCGTAATCCACACCACTTAAAGCCACTTCCCGATTCATGGCGTGCAACGCTTGTTTACCCGCTTGGCTCAAGGGCTTGTCGGCCACAAGCTGCGCCTCAATGCACCTCTCTAAATTCGGAATCAGCCTGCTTGCCACGCGCGGGTTAACCAGCAACGCACCTCGTGGCCCGTTGCAGAATTAACCCGCATCAAAATACGATCGTGCTCAGGAGCGTAAGCCAACTGAATTTGCTTAATTTGCATGGTGAGTCTTCTCTCAATTTGTAGTGTATAAAACACCTTTGAAATTGAATATTTTTTAAAAAGTCAAGGGAAAACCCTTGTATTAAGTGTTTTTTTAATGCTTTTTTTGGTTAAGAATTGAAAATTAACATTGTTTAAAGAACTTTTATCCCCCAAATTGTTACAAAGATTTGTTATTATTTAATTTCATATTTTACAATGTCAGTCTCTACTTCCGTATTCTCTCTCAGTCCCTCAAACAATGCTTTGTCTGCCGGTCCCTCGTGTCTTGGTGGTTCTTCCTTTTCGGAATCTGCACTTTCGACTACTACTAGTAGGTGCACTGGCAGGAGAACTAGCCACAACAGTTCTTCAGCATCACATGAAAGCAGCGGAATAGAGTTTTATCGCAGTAACTCTTCTGCAAGTGAAGGCACTCCACCACTTCTTGGTGTTCCTCAAGTTTCAGCACAGCGCGTAACAACAAGCTCTTTCTTTACTGCAGGTGTTTTTGGGTTGAACGTGTCGCCCTTGTTAAGCCCCGTTGAGTCAGGTCAGAATTCTGCGGCTGCCACACCGGCAAATTTGTCTGGCTTGCGACTGCAGGTAGAAAACCATCATTTGGAACTCGGACGTACAAATGCAGGAGTTACCAGTATCGAACAGAGAATACCGAGAAATCAAGTTTGCAGTACTGAATCGAGCGCTAGTCTTGATGCATGGGTAGACTCAGAAAAAGCAGGGGTTCAGGTTAGCCGGCCTCCTACCACAAACATTTCCGATGAACCTGAAGATTCATTACGACTACAGGCCCAGTCTAATCTGGCTAAAAAGGCACGTAGCTCTAATACATATCAAGAAGGTCAAATACAGGAAAGGCGAGAGTTTCTTGAAAGGTTAACGTCTGGAAGCTGGGTTTTCCCGCATGATCCATGCGTTAGTAACGAAAGAGCCGCATGGCTTCTGTTACTTGAAAAGTGTATTGTTGAATTTCACAAGACAAACGTGATTAATGGCGAACGTCATATATTTGTACCTCCTCATCCAAGTTTGGTGGGGGAAAGAGGTGCAAGCTCTGAGGAGGGAGAGGGATACGCTGGAAGTGTGCTGGAGCCAAATGCGTTCATGATTGGGCCAAGAGAACTGTCAAACAACGACAATAATGCAGCAGGAAATCGGTCGAATGATGATAGCTTGTCAAGTTTCCGAGTGCTCAGCGAGTGCTTTACGATAAACGATATTCCAGATTGTATCTTTACAGAAAGTGAAGCATTTAGTCTTGGAACGGGTGGTCTGCCTCCACACCATGATAATGAAGAATTGTCTGGTTGGCGTGAGGAATTGCTTGCTAATTTTGGAGAAGGGCCGAGTTCTGCTGTTCTACACGTTCCGCCGTCCATGCACGAAGTGCTATGGGGTGCTGCGAATGGTGGTCGGCCAAGCTCTGCAGGGCGCAGCTTTGCCCGCTGGCCCGTCATTTATGCCGGTCGCCGCCATGGATGAAAAAACTTCTGTGCCAACAATGGAAGAATTGGAACTCGATTTACAAAACAGAAAATTTATTAACCGTAGCCGCTCAGACAGTGCCGCCTCATCGGAGTGTTCTGCTTCACCGGAAGGTTCGCCTCAGACTGGGGTTTTCCCCACTCCGTTTGTGGCTCCACCGCGGCAGGCAGGAAACGGGCAAAGAGAAAAGCGACCAGGTGTTTTTTCTATCAGAGGGTTAAATGCGGGATTGTCGGCGCACCTATGCGGGCTTGGTGTCCGGGACACACGCAACTCTTCTTTACAACTACAGGCGGAGTATGCTTCTAGATCAAGTCCAGCAGGCCCAAGCCGATTCCATCTGCCCTTTCGCAACACTACCAAAAAAGTGGTGCAAAAGCTGGCGAACGCACTGTGTGGCGCGGTAGGTGCACACAATACCGCCAACCGCAATGCCTCCGCACGGCCATCGGTACTCCAAAATGGCGGCTTTATGAGAGCAAGAAGGCGTTAACCAACCTCCGCGCAAGCTGCTTGAAAAGCGGTTACTGTGCCCCTATCTTGAAAGCAGCGAGCGGCCTGCCAGGTAGCAATTGAGCAGGTGCTCACCCACTCTTTTACAAGCACGGAGCCCGCCATGCGTTTAGACCGCCTTACCACCAAATTTCAGGAAGCCTTGTCCGATGCGCAAAGCATGGCTGTTGGCAAAGACAACCCGGCCATAGAGCCTGTTCACGTGCTGCTGGCCATGCTGGCGCAAACAGAAGGGTCGGTGCGCGGTGTGGTGCAAAAAGCCGGGGGAAACCTGAATACCCTGCGCAAGTTGCTGGAAACCGAGCTGGAACGCCTGCCGCAGGTGGCTGAAAATTCCGGCCAAATTAATGCAGGCAGCCGATTGCAAGCCGCGCTCAATCTGGCCGACAAAGAAGCCCAAAAGCGCCACGACCAGTTTATTGCCAGCGAGCTTTTTCTGGTGGCGTGCTTCCAGGACAACTCCGGCGTGGCTGCCAGCCTTAAAGAAGCCGGTTTAAGCAAGCCGCAAGTGGAAAAAGCCATAGAACAGGTGCGTGGCGGGCAGGTGGTCGATTCCGCCGAAGGCGAAAGCCAACGCGAGGCACTCAAAAAATACACCATTGACCTCACCGAACGGGCACGGCAAGGCAAGCTGGATCCCGTTATTGGTCGCGACGACGAAATCCGCCGTGCTATTCAAATTTTGCAACGCCGCACCAAAAAACAACCCCGTGCTTATTGGCGAACCCGGTGTGGGAAAAACCGCCATTGTGGAAGGGCTTGCCCAGCGCATTGTGAACGGCGAAGTGCCCGAAACCCTGAAAAACAAACGGGTGCTGGTGCTGGATATTGCCTTGCTGCTGGCCGGCGCGAAATACCGTGGCGAGTTTGAAGAACGCCTGAAAGCCGTGCTGAAAGACATTGCCGCCGATGAGGGTCAAACCATTGTTTTTATTGATGAACTGCACACCATGGTGGGTGCCGGAAAAGCCGAAGGCGCAATTGATGCCGGCAACATGCTAAAACCCGCCCTGGCGCGTGGTGAACTGCATTGCATTGGCGCCACCACATTGGACGAATACCGCAAATACATCGAAAAAGACGCCGCTCTGGAACGCCGCTTCCAGAAAGTGCTGGTGGGCGAACCCTCGGTAGAAAGCACCATCGCCATTTTGCGTGGTCTGCGCGAGCGCTACGAACTGCACCACGGCGTAGACATCACCGACCCTGCCATAGTGGCGGCCGCTGAATTAAGCCACCGCTACATCACCGACCGTTTTTTGCCCGACAAAGCCATCGACCTGATAGACGAAGCCGCTGCGCGCATCAAAATGGAAATCGATTCCAAGCCCGAGGTGATGGACAAACTCGATCGCCGCCTGATCCAACTCAAAATCGAGCGCGAAGCCGTTAAAAAAGAGGCCGATGAGGCCAGCCGCAAACGCTTTGTGCTGATTGAAGAAGAAATCGGCAGGCTAGAGCGCGAGTACGCCGATCTGGATGAAATCTGGAAATCAGAAAAAGCAGCCGTACAAGGCAGTGCCGCCATTAAAGAAAAAATGGATGTGCTAAAGGCCGATATTGAAAAATACAAACGC
>JAAURO010000070.1 GCA_012032215.1 Limnobacter sp. | reverse complement strand
CTGTAAATTACAAAGCCCCCATGTCTCGATTAAAAATTGCCTGATGACAAAAATTCTTTTTTTTGTCACATGCCTGTAAAAATGTTACGGCATAGTAGTGCCACCTTGATGAATAGAAGCCACTAAAGGAGCTTTTTAAATGAAACGAATTCAATGTGTTGTGGTAGCTGCAGCGGCAGCTTTTGCCAGTGCAGGCGTAGCAGGTTCTGCTTTTGCAGACGATGCAGTGGTCAAAATCGACGGTTCTTCCACCGTGTACCCCATTACTGAAGCGGTGGCCGAGGAGTTTCAGATCAAGAACCGTGGCAAAATCAAGGTGACTGTGGGTATTTCAGGCACTGGCGGTGGTTTCAAGAAGTTTTGTCGGGGCGAAAACCGATATTTCCGGCGCTTCACGCCCCATTAAAGAAAGCGAAATGAAAGCCTGCGCAGAAGCCGGCGTGAAGTACGTTGAGCTGCCTGTTGCCTTTGATGCGCTGACCGTTGTTGTCAACAAGAAAAACAGCTGGGCCAAAGAAATGACCACCGATGAGCTGAAAACCGCCTGGGAAGCTGCTGCTCAGGGCAAGGTTAAAACCTGGAAAGACATCAATTCCAGATTCCCCGCCGAGCCTTTGGGCCTGTATGGTCCAGGCACCGATTCGGGCACCTACGATTACTTCAGGGAAGTGATTATTGGCAAAGACGCCAGCGGCAAGCAGGGCGACACCCGCTCTGATTACACGGCCTCGGAAGACGACAATGTGCTGGTGCAAGGCGTTTCTGGTGACAAAGGCGGTTTGGGCTATTTCGGGTTTGCATACTACGAAGAAAACCTCGACAAACTGGATGCGGTGGCTGTGGTTAACGAGCAGGGCAAGGCCGTGTTGCCCAGTGTCGAGCACGTAAACGATGGCAGTTACAACCCGCTTTCACGACCCATCTTCATTTATGTGTCTGAAAAGTCTCTGGACCAGCCCCATGTGAAGCAGTTCATGGATTTCTACATGGCCAACGCAGCCAAGCTGTCTCGCGAAGTGGGCTACGTGGCTATGCCACAGAAGTTTTACACCGCAGCGATTGCCCGCCTGAATGCAGAAAAACCAGGCACCGTGTTTGGTGTAAAAGCCAACAAGGGTGTGGCCATCGACAAGCTGATGACCATGGCCGGAAAAGAGTAAAAGCCGTTGCCTGAAGTGCCCGTAAACTGCCAGGAAACTGTGAACAGAAGTTTTTAGGCGGTTTTACAATAAAAAGAAAGCCGGACGGTGTAATACTTCGTCCGGCTTTGTCACGAAATATTGCATACTTATGGCTCTTTTGAACCACGCTGCAGACGGCCACCTGCCGTCAGGAACTTCCATGTCCTCTCCTGCTGACTCACCTGTAAGCAAGCGCCTTGCCAAAAACCACTGAGAACAAGTCAAAGAGACGCTTTATAGAGTCGCTGCTGTTTATTGCTGCGTGTGTGTCGGTGCTTACCACCATTGGTATTGTGTGGGTGCTGGTGTCAGAGTCGGTGCATTTCTTCCAGAACATTCCAGTTCTGAGCTTTTTACCGACACCATGTGGCGCCCATGTTCAACAACCCGCGCTTTGGCATTTTACCCTTGTTGTCGGCTACCCTGGTTACCTCTGGCGTGGCGCTGCTGGTGGCTATTCCCGTAGGCACAATCATCGCCATTTATCTTTCGGAGTTTGCCAGTTCCCGAGTCCGTGAAACGGTTAAGCCCTTTCTGGAACTGTTGGGTGGTGTGCCCACTATTGTGTATGGGCATTTTGCCCTGGTGGCAGTTACGCCTTTGTTACAGTATTTTTTTCCGGGATTGCCTGGTTTTAATATGTTGAGTGCCGGTCTGGTCATGGGTGTGGCCATCGTTCCTTATATCAGTTCCTTGTCTGAAGATGCCATGCGCGCCGTGCCCATGGCCATGCGCGAGGGCGCTTACGGCATGGGCGCTACCCGGTTTCAAACGGCGATTACCGTGGTGTTTCCAGCGGCTTTGTCTGGCATTTTGTCGGCGTATATTCTGGGCATTTCCCGCGCAGTGGGCGAAACCATGATTGTGGCTGTGGCCGCTGGTGGCCAGCCCAATTTAACGGCCAACCCCGCCGAGCAGGGTCAAACCATCTCGGCTTACATTGTGCAGGTGGCCTTGGGCGATTTGCCGCATGGTTCTATCGGTTACCAGTCCATTTTTGCAGCGGGTCTGAGCCTGTTTGTGCTCACGCTCATTTTCAATGTGATTGGTCACTTTATTCGCCGCAAATACAGAGAGGAATATTAAGCATATGTCCAGACGTTTTGATTTACAGGGTACCCGCGACCTCATTGAAAAAACAAAAGGTGGGACATTGTTTTTGCTGTTTTGGGTGTGGTTGCCCTGGCCATTGGTATTCTGACGTTTGTTGCCCTGTTTGCCGAAATGGCGATACTCGGCTGGGATCGTCTGAACCCCGATTTTTTTACCAATTTCCCTTCCCGAAAACCTGAACAGGCGGGCATTTTGTCGGCGTGGGTGGGGTCGTTGTCGGTCATGTTTGTGACGGCGCTGGCTGCAGTGCCGCTGGGTATTTCTGCTGGTATCTACCTGGAAGAATACGCGCCCAAAAACGTCATGACCGATATCATTGAAATCAACGTGACCAACCTGGCTGGTGTGCCTTCTATTGTGTATGGTCTGCTTGCGCTGGGGGTGTTTGTGTACACCTTCGGGTTTGGCCAGAGTGTGTTGTCTGCCGGGCTTACCCTGGGATTGCTGATTTTACCGATTGTTATTGTGGCAACCCGCGAGGCCATACGTTCCATTCCGCAGCATATTCGCGAAGGCGCTTACGGCTTGGGTGCCACACGCTGGCAGGTTACCCGCGACCACATTGTGCCGTATTCCATGCCGGGTATTTTAACGGGTGTCATTATTGGCATGAGCCGCGCCATTGGCGAAACGGCTCCTGTTATTACCATTGGTGCCCTAACCTTTATTGCTTTTTTGCCAGAAGCACCGGTTTCCATGGAATTTCCGTTTTTAAATTTTGACTGGCTGACTTCTGGTTTTACGGTAATGCCCATTCAGATGTTCAACTGGACTTCGCGTCCTCAAGCCGCTTTTCAGCTGAATGCTGCTGCTGCCGGTTTTGTGTTGGTGGTTATGACCCTGGCCATGAATGTCCTGGCTATCTGGATTCGTTACCGCCTGCGCAAAACCATTAAGTGGTAAGGCATGGCAAGCCTTCGGCAGTTAGCCGGCAATAACAGGTACAAGTAAGCATTAAGCGCAGCTGCAGGTAGTTTTTGGCCCTTGGCGCTTGGTGCAATGAATTAACAAGGTGGGAAAATATGCAAAACGCGCTGGAAGAAAGAGTAAAAGAAACTGCTTTACTGCGAGCCAAGGCAGAGGCCCGTGAATTCAGTTTTTACTACGGGGAGTTTCAGGCCATCAAGAAGGTGAGCATGCCTGTGTACGAAAACAAGGTAACTGCGCTGATTGGGCCTTCTGGTTGTGGCAAATCCACCTTTTTGCGATCCTTTAACCGGATGCACGATCTTTACCCGGGCAACCGCTACGAAGGCAATATCCTGCTTCAGCCCGACAACACGAATATTTTCGACAAAGAGGTAGACCCTATCGAGGTGCGCATGCGCATTGGCATGGTGTTTCAAAAACCGAACCCGTTTCCGAAGTCTATTTTTGAGAACGTGGCTTATGGACTGCGCTTGCGGGGCGAAAAATCCAAGGCCCTGATTCAGGACCGGGTAGAAAGCGCGCTGCGAGGCGCGGCCCTGTGGGAAGAGGTGAAAGACCGCCTGAACGATCAGGCATTTGCCCTTTCTGGTGGGCAGCAGCAGCGCCTGTGTATTGCACGTTGCCTAGCTACCGACCCCGAAGTGCTATTGTTCGATGAACCCACCTCGGCGCTAGACCCCATAGCCACTGCCCACATTGAAGAGCTGGTGGCCGAGCTCAAGAAAAAACTCACTATCCTGATAGTGACGCACAACATGCAACAGGCTGCGCGTGTGTCTGATTTTACGGCTTACATGTACATTGGTGAACTGATTGAATTTGGTGTAACCGATCAAATTTTCCTGAAGCCTAAAAAGCAGGCTACTGAAGATTACATTACAGGCAGGTTTGGCTAAATAGAACGAGGGCTTGGGGCGAGCCAAAATTGTTTGCCACTTTGGTTCAGGCTCTGGCACAATCAGTGCAGGTTAATAATTTCAGTGCAGGTCAACAATTTCCTCGGAAAGGAGTGGCAAATGCGGCGAGTGGTATTTAATCAGAAGGGCGGGGTGGGTAAATCCACCATTTCAGCAAATCTGGCAGCCATTGCTGCCCACCAGGGGCTTAAAACCCTGCTCATCGATCTGGACCCCCAAGGAAACAGTACTCAGTATTTGCTGGGCGATGAAAAGCCCGACGTGTCGCTGGCTGATTTTTTGATCAAGCCCTGTAATTTTAAAATTCGTCCGCGTCAGCCCCAGGAATTTCATTGTGTCTTCGGCATTCGGGAATCTGGATGTGCTTGCAAGCCATCCCACGCTGGAAGAGCTGCAGGGCAAGCTGGAATCCCGCTACAAGATTTTCAAGTTACGCGAGGTGCTCGAAGAGCTTGGCGACACCTACGACCGCATTTACATGGACACTCCTCCAGCCCTGAACTTCTTTTCCCGATCGGCCCTGATTGCCGCCGACACGGTGCTGATTCCCTTCGATTGCGATGACTTTTCCCGCCGGGCGCTTTACAACCTGCTGGATACACTGAATGAAATCCGGGCCGACCACAACCCGCACCTTGAGGTGGAGGGCATTGTGGTGAACCAGTTTCAGCCTCGCGCAAGCCTGCCCCAAAGGCTGGTTGAAGAGCTGCGGGCTGAAGGGCTTCCTGTCCTGAATGCGGCGTTGTCGGCTTCGGTTAAAATTCGTGAAAGCCACCAGGCCAACAGCCCTATGATTCATTTTATGCCCAGGCACAAAGTCACTCTGGAGTTTCTTGCTCTCGATGACGAGCTTAAAAAACAGCTGACCAAGGCCGGGCGCAAGGCAGCCTGAATAGTAGAAAAAGCGGAATCAAAACATGAAAACGATCATTGTAACCAGCCGCAAAGGCGGTGCGGGTAAAACCACCTTGACTGTTAATCTGGCTACGCAAGCCAGCGCGGGCGGTAAAAGCCGGGTGGTTGTTCTGGATGCCGACCCGCAGGGGTCCGCCACGTTCTGGCAGTCTTTGCGTAGCGAGCCTTTCCCGGAAGTGCGTAAGGTTCGCGCAGAAAGCGGGCTGGCTGGCGCGCTTGCCAGGCTGGAACAAGAGGGTGTGGATTACGCTTTTCTCGATTTTCCGCCAGCCGACAAAAAATGGTTGCGCGATGCCATGGCCGATGCCGATCTGGTGCTGATTCCCACCAAGCCCAGCCCTTTGGATATCCATAGTGCCACCAGCACGCTGGAGTGGGCCCTGGATGCCGAATCCAAGGTGGCCTGGGTCATTAATGGTGCTTCCGTGTTTAGCAAAACGCCCGATCTGGTGTTCGACCAACTGCGTAAAACCGGTTCGGTGTGTGCCACCATTGTTCATGAGCGCAACGATTTTGTGGTCAGTGCCGGCTTGGGCTTAGGCGTTTCCGAGTTCGCGCCCAATGGCAAGGCTGCTTTCGAAATAGATGCCCTCTGGAAAAACGTGCGCTCTTTGTTGCGCAGGGCATAAATTACGTTGCACCAAAATGGGGCTGGTGCTTGGCACCGAATTTGCTTTTACCCTTTCACCGTACAAAAAATCGAATAACAGGGGCTGCTTTTAACAGGCTGCTTCGTTTGGTTTTTGGAGCGAAAGGCAATGACCTCTGTTTTGGTGGCACATCCGCAACCCAACATCTGCAACTGCCTGGTGCGCGAGCTGCGTGAATGCAATCTGTTTGTACAGGTTTCAGGCTGCGAAAATCTGGAGGCTGCCCAAGCGCTGGCAGCTCTCAAGCCGCCCGGGGTGTGCTGGTGGCGCAAAGCCTGGTAAGCCATTCCAAGGCCCTGCTGTATTTCCAGACCACTTTTCCAGAAACTGGCCTTGTGCTTGTCACCGAGGGGGCTGGGCTTGTCGAACCCAGGGTGCTCAGTGCGCTGGGCATGCATGCGGGCTTGCACCACCCTGTGAGCGGTAGGGAAATGGTGCCTGTGATTGCCAGGGCTGTGGTCGCGGGTAAAAAGGCCAGTGTTTGAGCGGATGTTACACTGAAAGCCAGTGGCTGCACTGTGCCACCTCACTGCTACATCACACGGAGTTTTTATGGGCCATGCTTGCCACAATCACGCCAAAGACAACGCCACTTTAGCCCGTTCACCGCGGTTTCGCCGTGCGCTTTGGATAGCTTTGGTACTGAATGCTTTGATGTTTTTGTGGAGGTGTCGGGGAGTGTGTGGTCGGGTTCGGTGGCTTTGCTGGCCGATGCCGTTGATTTTGCGGGCGATGCAGTCAACTACGGATTGTCGCTGGCCGTTTTTAAGCATGGCAGTGGTGTGGCAAAGCCGGGTGGCGTTGATCAAGGGGCTGTCCATGGGTCTGTTTGGTTTGTGGGTGTTGTGGCAAACGGGAGCAGGCCTGCTGGGTGGCACGGTGCCCAATCCGTATGCCATGGGCGGTGTTGCACTGCTGGCTTTTGCAGTTAATCTGGGTGTGGCGGTGTTGCTGTATGCTTTTCGGCAAGGCGATGCCAATATGCGCGCCGTGTGGCTGTGCAGCCGCAACGATGCACTGGGCAACCTGGCGGTTCTGGCCGCAGCCTTGGGTGTGTTTGGCACACAAACCGTTTACCCGGACATTGCCGTGGCAGCCATTATGGCGGGCCTGGCTTTACATGCCAGTCAGTCGGTGGTCAGGCAATCGTTGCACGAACTCAAGGCCCACAATTTCAAGGTTGGCAATTAAGCAGACAGCGAATTCAGTGTGGTGTCTTCAACAAGCGGGGGGGCTTAGGGGGTAGATTGCTGCATTTACCCTGTTTGGGTGGGTTGTTTTCAAGTCGGTGGTTGTGAATTCTAGCTCGAACTGGGTACAATTTTAACTTCAGGGTTATCTGGGAGCAAACAATGCGTTGGTACCTGGTTCACACCAAACCAAGACAAGAAAAACTGGCCTTGCTCAATCTGGAACAACAGCAGTACCAATGTTACCTGCCTACGCTGGTGCCGAGCGCATACGCGGCGGCGCTTTGGTGCTGGCCGAAGAGGCGCTTTTTCCGCGCTATCTATTTATTCGCCTGGGCCTGGGCCACGATGCCAAAAGCTGGGCGCCCATACGCTCTACGCGCGGTGTAAGCCGCCTGGTGCGGTTTGGCGATCAGCCGCGCGGGTGGATGACCAGTTGGTGGAGTTGCTGCAGGCGCACGAGGCAGCCTTGCAGACCCAGCCGGAACAACTGTTCAAGCCCGGTGAAATTGTCCAGATGACCCAAGGTCCTTTTGCTGGCATTGAGGGCGTCTACCACATGGCCGATGGCGAATGCCGCGCCCTGGTGTTGATAGAAATGCTGAGCCGCCCAGTGGTCGTGCCGGTGGCGGCTGGCAGTTTGCGCAAGACCGGGTAGGCGGATACGGGTTTTGCAGGCGGCAATGCTTTGTGTTGGCAGATGCACCTTAAACAGCCTTTTTTAAAAGTAACGTC
>JAAURO010000069.1 GCA_012032215.1 Limnobacter sp. | reverse complement strand
GTCGCCATGCTGGTCGCGCTCGGCGCCGATGTGCTGATGTTCGACGAGCCGACCGCCGGGATGAGCGTCGACGAGGTCCCCGTCGTGCTCGAGCTGATCAAGGAGCTCAAGCGCGATCCCAAGCGCACTATCCTGCTGGTCGAGCACAAGATGGACGTGATCCGCTCGCTCGCCGACCGAATCGTCGTGCTGCACAACGGTGCGCTCGTCGCCGACGGCCCGCCGGCCGAGGTGATCGCCTCGCCGATCGTGCAGGAGGCCTATCTCGGCATCACACAGGGCAGGGGAGCCAACCATGGCTGAGCCGCTGCTGCGCCTGGAAGTGTGCACACCCACATCGGCCACTACCACATCCTCCAGGGCGTCGATTTCGCCGTTCCAGAGGGCGGCGTCACGATGCTGCTGGGGCGCAACGGTGCAGGCAAGACCACCACCTTGCGCACCATAATGGGACTGTGGCAGGCCTCCGCCGGGCGCGTGCTGTTCGAGGGCCGCGACATGGCCGGTCTCGACACGCCGCGGCGGGCCCGGGCCGGAATAGCCTATGTGCCCGAGAACATGGGCATCTTCACCGACCTCACCGTGCAGGAGAACATGGTGCTGGCGGCAGCGGGCGGGCCGATCGAGCCCGCGCGCCTCGATTGGATCATGACGCTGTTCCCGCCGATCCGCACCTTCTGGGGGCTGTCGGCGGGCAACCTGTCGGGCGGCCAGAAGCAGATGCTCGCGGTTGCCGTGCCATCGTCGAGCCGCGGCGGCTCGTCATCATCGACGAGCCGACCAAGGGCCTCGCCCCGGCGATCGTCAACGCCATGATCGACGCGATCGTCGAGTTGAAGCGGACCCGCACGACGATCCTCCTGGTCGAGCAGAACTTCGCGATGGCCAGGGTAGTCGGCGACGCCGTCGCGGTCATGGACGACGGGCGCATCGTCCATCGTGGCGCGATGGCGGCACTCGCAGCCGACGCGGCCCTGCAGGACCGGCTGATGGGGCTCAGCCTGGAGACGCATCAATGAGCGATCAGCCCATGAACAGCACAGTCGAGCCGGCCGCCACCGCCGCGACCATTGCGCCGCGTATCGTGAGGACGGGGCTTGCCGCACGGATCGATGCGGCGCTGCCCTTGCTGCTGGCGCCGCTGCTCACGATCGCCGCGCTCGCCTTGATCCGCGATCCCGCCGCCTGGCTGACGCTGACCGTCGCCGGCCTCGCCGGCCGCTTCCTCTTCAGCCGCTTCCTGTTCGCTGCGCTGGCCTGAAACCACCTCCGCCACCCAGGCAGAAATGGCTTCCTGTCGCCAGAACCCGGCTTGCTCGGTGGGCTCTGCCTGCCGCCCAACGCCCAGCCCCAAAGGAGCCAGTTGGCACAGCGAGGCAAACCAGCCATGAAAGGTGTCTATGCCCACGCCTTTGTGGCTGGTCAGCACTTCGCCTGCCAACAGACGGGCACGTTGCAGATTGTGTGGGGTGGGCTGCGCACCGCGCTCTGCAAGCAGCACGGCCAATTCCTCTTCCGAAGCCAGCACGCATTGCTTAAGCAGGGCAGACAAGCGCTCGCGCATTTCCTGCGCGGCTTTGCGGGTAAAGGTAATGGCCAGAATTTCTTCGGCGGGCACCCCGGCCAGCAGCAGCCGAAAAATGCGCCCGGTCAGCAGCCAGGTTTTGCCGCTGCCTGCGCAGGCTTCCACCACCACGCTGTGCTGGGGGTTACAAGCGGTGTGGGCCAAGCTGTTTTGCGGGGTGCTCATGGTGCTTCCTCGTTGTGCTCGGGTGCTGGTTCGGGCAAGCCTTCTGGCCTGCAAATGCCACGCACGGTGCAGTAATTGCAATGCTCGCCCGGTGTGGCTTGCCAAGGCAGGCTGCCCGCAAAAATGCATCCAGCTGCTGGCCCAGCAATTGCCAGACGGCCTTGCCCCAGGTGCCTTCTTCAGGAGGCGGCACCTCTATCCATTCCACATGGCCTTTTTGTTTGTCTTTGTGCAGTGCCAAATAAAACAACTGCGCATCGGGCCGGTTTAACAAGGCCTGGTACACCGCCAGTTGCGGGTGCTCCAGCGGATTCTGGGCCATCTTTTTAACCGCTGCACTGCTTTTGAATTTTGCGTCTACAATGCCCAGCGTGCCGGAATTTTCGTCCAGCCAGTCTATGCGGCCCTTGAGTGCAAGTTGCTTGCCCGAAGGCAACAAAGGCAACGCACCCTCCACCGTGTGCTCTACCTCCAACGGTTTCCAGCCCCGCTCCATGCGACCGGTAAGCTGGCCTGCCACCTGGGGCACAATGTCTTGAAAATGCTGGTGGAAGGGGTAAATCAGCGCGCGTTTTTCCAGCGGTTCAAATTGCTGGTACACGGCCTCGCAGTGGGCATGCAGCCTGCGTTGCAACTCTGCCTGCGCCAGGGGTTTGGCATGCCCGCGCAGTTCCTGCCCCGCACGCTCCAAGACCTGATGAATGTAGCTGCCACGCAAGGCGTAGTAAGCCATTGCCTGGGGCGGGGCTTGTTCAGGCCACGCCGGAAAAAACGACAAGGCAAACTTCAACCGGCATTGCGCCCAGTCGTCCAGGGCAGTAACCCGCAAAGCGCGCGGCAAGGGCGGCGCCAGCTGCGCTGAATTCAAGTGCAATTCTGGCAAAGGCTTGGGGCTTGCATGCAGCTCCCACTGGGGGTGGCTGTACAACCACGTGTTGCAACACCCTGCTCGCGGGAACGCGCCTCTACCAGCACGTCCAGCCATTCAATTTCGGGCAGCAGCGCATGGGGTTTGCCATCGGATTGCGCGCTGTGGCACAGTGCCACCTGTGGCGTGTGTTGCAGCACTTCGTGCAGGGTGGAAATTTTCTGGATGCGTTCCAGCATGGGCCCAGGAAAACCCAGCTCTTGGGCTACGGCTGCAGGCAACAGGCCTGGCGGGTTTTGCTGGAAGTCTTTCAGCGAGCAACCCAGCACCAGCACCCGCTTGAAGCGCCGCAAGCGCAAGGAAAGCAAGGGCAACAGGCGCACAGGGCTTTTTACATCCTGCGGCCTGAAACGTTGACTTTCAGCGTGTTGCGCCCAGGCACTTTTAAAACCAGCGGCATTCAGGGTGTGGTCGGTGGTGTCGGCAGCAAACAGCCTTAACAGCGCCAACAGGCCCGCCCCTGCCCGGTCTTCGGCCAATTCGTCTGCAAAGCCGTGCTGGACAAACAAACGCATATACGCCTGTGCCCAGCCACTGAGCGTGTGGCTTGCACCCACACTCCAGGGCTGGAAGCCCGCCAGCGGCTGCCTGTCAAATGGTGGGCGCAGTGTGTGAATGGCTTGCGCTTGCACATAGGCTGCCAACAGTGCATCAAACCAGCCGGCCACCACCGAGGTAGAAAACCGCCAGCCCGTGCGGTCGTCTACGCACACCTGGTGGGCCTGTAAAACCGGCACCAAACGGCGGGCAGCCAAGCGGTCTTGCACAGCCACGGCAATTTCCAGCTCGGGGTTTTCTGCCAGCCAGCGCAACACCACTTCGGCAGCTTGCTGCACCTGCGTGTGCTGGTTGGGGGCAATGTGCAACTCGGGTAAAGCAAGGCCATTGATTGCAAAACTGCCTGCCCGCTCGGCCAATAGCTGTTGCCAAGGCTGCGGCCCCTGCACACGCGGCAAACCCACACGACACACCGGCAATTCGGGCAAGCAGGCTTCCAGCCACAAGCGCGGCAAGGGTTCGCCATCGTCGAACCACACCACGGCCTCGGGCGGTTGCAGCCACTGGTGCACCGCAGGCCTGGGAATGCTGGCCAACAGCTCTTCACCGAATGCCTGGGCAATCGCCTGCACCACCTGCGCTTCTTTTTCGGCAAAAGGCCCCTGATTGGCAGACTACGCTCCCAGCACAGCCGGTGCACGGCGTGCCAGCGCATAACGGCGCGCCAGTTGCAGGTATTCTGACGCCAATGCCCAGATTTGCTCGTGCGAAAGCCCCAGCACCAAGCCATCGCGCGCTTGCAGCAACGCCACCACATGGCCTTGCAAAGCCAGCCACGATTGCCGCCCTGCCGGGCTGCTCAGGCGGTCTGCGGTTTGCAAGGCGGGGCTGGGCACAGGCTGGTAATTGTGGTGGGCCGCCCACGCCTGGCGAAAGCTTTCCGTGGACTCCACCCGGGGCAACACCCACAACAGCCGGTGCAAAGCACAACCCTGGGCTTGCAACCACTGAAAAACAGCCGGAAAAGCATGCGCATCGGGGGGCGCTGCGGTTGGAAAAGAAGCCATGTGCAGGATTTTTATCGGGAAAGGAATAAGTTTGGTGCAATTTGCACCGAAAAAACCAAAGGAGTTTGTCTTTTCATTTCATTTCGCTGTACCATCGTAGTATTAATAGCAGATATCCCCACCCTGTTGCTCACACAAACGCCACGCGCCCCAACTGTTGCTTTTTGCCCTTTGGCCAAAAAGCTGCCGCGCAGGCAACCCCACAGAAGAGGAAATAAATGAGTAGTGATCTGATCAAACACGTCAGCGATAGCTCCTTTGACAGCGATGTTTTAAAGTCGGATGTGCCCGTGCTGGTAGATTACTGGGCAGAATGGTGTGGCCCTTGTAAGATGGTGGCCCCGTGCTTGATGAGCTTTCTGGCGAGTATCAAGGCAAGCTTCAAATAGCCAAAATGAACGTCGATGAAAACACCGAAACGCCTGCCAAATACGGCATTCGTGGCATTCCCACCCTCATTCTGTTTAAAAACGGAGCCGTGGTGGCCACCAAAGTGGGCGCGTTGTCCAAGTCGCAGCTGGCTTCCTTCATTGAAAGCAATCTATAATTCGCCTGCAGGGCCAACCAGTGCGTTGGCCTTTCTCTCTTTTGCTTCAGCCAATAATCCACCCCGATAACAATCCGAATCTTTCCCTCACCTGTTTTTCTTGACCGTCATCACACGGACGACCACACGCTATGTACCTATCTGAACTGAAAAAACTGCACGTTTCTGAACTGCTGGAAATGGCCAACCAGCTTGGCATCGACAACGGCAACCGCCTGCGCAAGCAGGAACTGATGTTTGCCATTCTCAAGCGCCGCGCCAAGGATGGCGAACAAATTTTCGGCGATGGCGTGCTGGAAGTCTTGCCCGATGGATTTGGCTTTTTACGCTCTCCAGAAACCAGCTACCTGGCCAGCCCCGACGACATCTACATCTCGCCCAGCCAGATTCGCCGCTTTAACCTCCACACCGGCGACAGCATTGAAGGCGAAGTGCGCACCCCCAAAGACGGCGAACGCTATTTTGCCCTTGTCAAGGTAGACAAGGTAAACCGCGACACCCCGGAAGCCTCCAAGCACAAAATCCTGTTCGAAAACCTGACGCCACTGCACCCCAACCAGCCCCTGAAGCTGGAACGCGAAATGCGCGGCGAGGAAACAACACCAGCCGAATCATCGACATGATTTCGCCCATCGGCAAAGGCCAGCGCGGTTTGCTGGTGGCACCGCCCAAATCGGGTAAAACCGTGATGCTGCAACACATTGCGCACGCCATTACCGACAACCACCCCAATGTCGAACTGATGGTGCTGCTTATCGACGAACGCCCCGAAGACGGTGACCGAAATGACCCGCAGTGTGCGCGGCGAAGTGGTGGCATCCACCTTTGATGAACCCGCAACCCGCCACGTGCAGGTGGCAGAAATGGTCATAGAAAAAGCCAAGCGCCTGGTAGAACACAAACGCGATGTAGTCATTTTGCTCGACTCCATTACCCGGCTGGCACGTGCCTACAACACCGTGGTGCCCTCTTCCGGCAAGGTGCTGACTGGTGGCGTAGACGCCAACGCCCTGCACCGCCCCAAGCGTTTTTTTGGCGCCGCGCGTAACGTGGAAGAAGGGGGGTCACTGACAATTATAGCCACCGCCCTCGTAGACACCGGCAGTCGCATGGACGAAGTCATCTACGAAGAATTCAAGGGCACGGGCAACATGGAAATTCATCTGGAACGCCGCCTGGCAGAAAAACGCATGTACCCCGCCATCAACATCAACCGCTCTAGCACCCGCCGCGAAGAAATGCTGATTCCGCACGATTTGCTGCAGAAAGTGTGGCTGCTGCGCAGGCTGCTCAGCGACATGGACGAACTTCAAGCCATGGAATTCCTCATGGACAAGGTTCGCCAAACCAAAAACAACGCCGAGTTTTTTGAAATGATGAAAAAGGGGGAAGTTGAGGTTATAGCTTGTGAAGGGTGAAGGCCTGGCATGTTTGAGCACCGGGCAAGTAAAGCAGCAGGCCGGGTTTTGGGCAACGCCTAGCCGGAAGGCAGGCCCCCTTGCAGCACCACATACCCCGCTTCAATATTAGAATGAAACGCTGCGGGCAAACGTGGCCAGAGATGCACCTCAACCAGCATGGGCAGCGTGCTTTCCTGCAAGGCTTCCCTGAGATCTACCCAACCTTCCACCTCTTGCGTAAGGTCTGTTGCATGGCGCAGTACCAAATCCAGATCGCTGCCCTCGTGCGCGCCCCCCGTAACACGGCTGCCGTAGGCCCACACCTCGGCCTGCGGCACATGCTGCGCCAGCAATGCCTGCAAAGTATGCAGGTACTTGGCCGGAAGCTGAAGGCAGGACAACTCAAGCAGCGGCATCAAACACCACCTGTATCTGGGGGGCGATCCGCCGGACATCGTGCAGGTATTGAGGCAGCAATGTCAGTGTTTCGTTGGCAAAACCTTCGCCATAGTCGTGCGCCGTGCTGTTGCGGTTGGCACGGTAGGCCAGCCAGCGTTCAACGGCGGGCGTATCCAGCAGGCCGTGTTTTCCGGCATGGCGCAGCACATCTTTGAACACAAGCTTATCGACCTCACGTGGGTTGCCACCAAACGCTTTCAATGCTTTGCGCAACAGTTTCCCCGCGGTTTCCAGTGACAACTCAAAACTTTTGATGGCCGCATTGCGGTAAAGATCAAAAAGCACATCATCCCGCCTTTTATGGTTCTCAATGGCAATCAGGGCCTGTTCCAAAGTGTCGGCCGTGCGCAACAGGTGTTCCACATTCAGGGGCATCGTTATTCTCCCATCAAACCGAAGTGCTTCAAATTGAGTTCTATAGCTGGAAAACCAAAATAGGGCATAGGCTCCCGGTTCTGCTTTCTTGCCTGGCACCCAGCGGGAAATTATCAGCCACAATCGGGCTATCTGCAAACTCTATTTGCCGTTCGGGAACCAAGGGGGGCTCTCGATTTCATTGCGCAAACCAATCCCCACCCTTCCCCGGTTTATAATCCACGATTACCCTAGCAATTAGCCCAACCCCCAAGCCTTATGTCCAGCACCGCCCCTTCCCTGCCCGAAAAATACACCGCTAAGGAACTTGAACAAGCCATTCAATCGGCCTGGAGCCAAGCCGATGCCTACCGCGCCGAAGCCTTCGCCAAAAACGCCGATGGCACCGAAAAACCCAAGTACTACTGCGTTTCCATGCTGCCCTACCCCTCGGGCAAGCTGCACATGGGCCATGTCCGCAACTACACCATCAACGATGTCATGGTTCGCCAAAAGCGCATGCAAGGCTACAACACCCTCATGCCCATGGGCTGGGATGCCTTTGGCATGCCAGCTGAAAACGCAGCCATGGCCAACGGCAAACCACCTGCGCAATGGACCTACAGCAACATAGCCACCATGAAA
>JAAURO010000068.1 GCA_012032215.1 Limnobacter sp. | reverse complement strand
CGCGAGGCCATTGCCGGCGACTTCTGGAAGGCCTCTCGCGCGAAGCCTTTAACACCGCGCATCAAATTTCGGCCTACAGCTTCCCCGCACTGGCCAAAGCAGCCCTCCCCCTCATGGAAGGACGCGAAGCAGCACTGCTTACCTTAAGCTACCTGGGTGCCGCCAAAATGGTGCCCAACTACAACACCATGGGGTTGGCCAAAGCCTCTCTGGAAGCATCGGTGCGCTATCTGGCCGAAGCCGTGGGCCCCAAAGGCCACCGCGTGAATGCCATTTCAGCCGGGCCTATCAAAACACTGGCAGCCAGCGGCATCAAAGGCTTCGGAAAAATACTCAGCGCCGTAGAGCAAGCCGCACCCCTGCGCCGCAATGTCACCACCGACGACGTAGGCAACGCCGCCGCCTTTTTGCTGTCCGATTTGGCACGCGGCATTACCGCAGAAATAACCTATGTGGATGCAGGCTACAGCAATGTGGTCGCCGGCATGACAGAATAAATGCGCAGCAACCGCACCCCCTTCAAGTCGCTGCTTTCCACACTGGGCGAGCTTACCCGGCCTCACCGCCTGTGGGCGGGCGCGGCATTGGCGGCATTGTTGCTGGGGTCGGCTTTGTCGCTTAGCCTGCCGCTGGTTTTTCGGCAGTTAATCGACAACGGCTTTTTATCAGGCCAAGCCGTGCAAGGCCCGGGCAATGCCTTTGGCTGGCTCATCGCCCTGGTGTTTGCATTGGCCAGCGCAGCGGCTTGTCGCTACTACCTGGTGACCAACCTGGGCGAACGCATCACCGCCGACCTGCGCAGCCGGGTGTACAGCCATTTACTCTTGCAACGCCCCGAGTTTTTTGAAACCCTGAAAGTAGGCGAAGTGCTTTCCCGCCTGACCGCAGACACCACGCTCATTCAAACCCTGGTAGGCAGCAGCCTGTCGTTTTTTCTGCGCAACGCCCTGACCACCCTCGGCGGACTGGTCATGCTCATCCTCACCAGCCCACTGCTTACCGGCGCAGTGCTTGCCTTGGTGGTGGTAGTCATGCTGCCCGTAGTGGTGCTGGCAAAAAAAGTACGCACGCTCTCGCGCACCAGCCAGGACAAACTGGCAGACAGCAGCGCCCTGGCCCAGGAAGTGCTAAGCCACATGAATGTGGTGCAAGCTTTTAACCAGGAACACGCACAGGCCAGCAAATTCAAACAGGCCTGCGAAACCACCTACACCACCGCCAAAAAACGGGTACGCACGCGTGCAGCACTGATGTTTGTGGCCATTGGCCTGGCATTTGGCGGGCTGGTGGTAGTACTCTGGATGGGTGCCAGCGCCGTGGCAGAAGGCACCATGAGCAGCGGCGAACTTGCCCAGTTTGTGATGTACGCCGTGTTTGTAGGTGGCGGGTTTGCCGCAGTTTCCGAAGTGCTAGGCGAGTTTCAGCGCGCAGCGGGTGCCGCCGAGCGGCTGGTAGAACTTCTCAACCTGAACACCTCCTTGCACAACACCCAAGGCCAAAGCCCGGCACGCTCCGCAGGCGGATTGGGCATTGAATTCCGGCAGATTGATTTTGCCCTACCCCTCCCGCCCCCACAAACCCGTTTTAAGCAACTTCAACCTGACCATTGCACGCGGCGAAACCGTGGCACTGGTTGGCCCCTCGGGTGCTGGCAAATCCACCCTATTTAATTTACTGCTGCGCTGGTACGACTGCCAATCAGGCCAAGTGCTTATCGAGGGCCAGCCCTTGGTCACCCTGAATCCCGAACAGTGGCGCGCACACTGTGCTTACGTACCCCAGGATGCAGTAATTTTTTCTGGCACCCTGGCCGACAACGTGCGCTACGGCAAGCCCGATGCCACCGACCAGGAAGTGCTGGCAGCCCTGGAACAAGCCGCAGCCCTGCCTTTCGTAGAATGCCTTCCCCAAGACATTCATTCTGAAGTAGGCGAAAACGGCGTGCGGCTTTCTGGGGGCGAAAGGCAACGGGTATCGATTGCGCGCGCCATCCTGCGCAACGCCGGGCTGCTGCTGCTGGATGAAGCCACCGCCAGCCTGGACGCCCACAGCGAGAAACTGGTACAACAAGCCATAGAACACTCGCGCCAGGGCCGCACCACACTGGTAATTGCACACCGGCTCTCCACCGTTATGGCCGCTGATCGCATAGTCGTCATTCACGAAGGCCAGATTGCCGAAAGCGGCAAACACCACGAGCTAATGGCCAAAAAAGGCCTGTATGCCCAATTGGCCGCGCTTCAATTCATCCAGGAACATGCCCAAGAACGGCCCCACCACCATGCAACAGTATCTTGATTTCATGCGGCACGTGCTGCAAAACGGCACTGAAAAAACCGACCGCACTGGCACCGGCACGCGATCGGTGTTTGGCTACCAGATGCGTTTTAACCTGCAAGAAGGTTTTCCGCTGGTAACCACCAAAAACTGCACGTGCGCTCCATTGTTCACGAACTGCTGTGGTTTTAAAAGGCGACAGCAACATAGCCTACCTGCAAGAAAACGGCGTGCGCATTTGGGACGAATGGGCCGATGAAAACGGCAACCTGGGCCCCGTGTATGGCGTGCAGTGGCGCAGTTGGCCCACCGCCAACGGCAGGCACATTGATCAGATTGCCCAGGTTATGCAGCAGATACAGCAAAACCCCGATTCCCGCCGCCACCTGGTAAGCGCCTGGAATGTTGGCGAGTTGCAGCACATGAAACTACCCCCGTGCCACGCACTGTTTCAGTTTTATGTGGCCGAGGGCAAATTAAGCTGCCAGCTTTACCAGCGCAGCGCCGATATTTTTTGGGCGTGCCTTTTAACATTGCCAGCTACGCCCTGCTGACCCACATGGTGGCCCAGCAGGCAGACTTGCAGGTAGGCGATTTTGTATGGACTGGCGGCGACTGCCATGTGTACAGCAACCACCTGGAGCAAGCCACAGAGCAACTTTCCCGAAAGCCTTTGCCGTTGCCCAAACTGGCCATTCACCGCCAACCCGCAAGTCTGTTTGAATACCGGTTTGAAGATTTTGAGATCATCAACTACCAAAGCCACCCGCACATCAAGGCAACTGTAGCCGTTTAAACCACACGCTTGGCACCTGTAACCATGAAACTCATCGCAATTGCAGCCGTGGCAAAAAACAGGGTCATTGGCAAAAACAACACCCTGCCCTGGCACCTGCCCGAAGACCTCGCCTTTTTCAAAAAAACCACCATGGGGGCACCCGTGCTGATGGGCAGAAAAACCTGGGATTCGATTAACCGGCCCCTGCCAGGCCGACTGAATGTGGTGCTTACCAGCAACCCCGCCTGGGCAGCGCAAGCACCCAACAGCGAAACACCACGCGACATGGTGCGCCACCCACACCCTATTCCGGCGGAACCAGCCACCCGCTTGGCCATGTGCACGGGCTTACCGGAAGCACTTACCTGGCTAGCCGATTGCGAGCGCGTGTATTTAATAGGGGGCGCCACACTGTACAAACAGGCATTTGAACAAGGGCTGGTGAACGAACTAATACTCACCGAAATTCACCAAAACTTCGAGGGCGATGCGTTTTTTCCGGATTGGCCACAACACCAATTCACCGAAATTGAGCGCACCCACACCCCCCCCACAAAAAGCCGCGCATGGAGTTTCGATTTCGTGCACTACCAACACACTTAATTAAGCAACGCGTAACAAGGAGAGTAAACCATGGCAAGAATGGTGCAATGCGTCAAATTGGGCAAAGAAGCAGAAGGGCTGGACTTCCCCCCCGCTCCGGGCGAACTGGGCAAGCGCATTTTTGACAATGTGTCGAAAGAAGCCTGGCAAGAATGGCTCAAACTGCAAACCATGCTGGTCAACGAAAACCGCTTAAGCCTGGCAGATGCCAGAGCACGCAAATACCTCATGGAACAGATGGAAAAACATTTTTTTGGCGGTGGCGCCGACCAGGCCCTGGGCTACGTGCCCCCTGCGCCATAAACAAAACGCATTCCAATATGTTTGAGCACCGAGGCGCTTGTTGCTTCGGGCGAATTAACGGCCGCCGAGCAAGTAAAGCTGCAGGCGGGGTTTCGGGCAACGCCTAGCCGGGAGGCATGCCCCCATTTCGGGCGGCATGGCATCACTGCATGCAGGTCACCCAAAAACACACTTCACAGGCACGCACAAAAATTACATAATTACAATTAACGAAGAACAATTGAAAAATAATTAATTTTGACATTTGAAGCAGTTCTTCAGGCGTTTACGGAGAACCTGCCATGTCAGCCTGTTACCAAAGCGTGTGGTTTCGCTACTTCTTTTTTCAATGGCTGTTTCAGGATGCGAACCAGCAAGACCTGTTTGTGCGCACCACCGCTATTTTGCACAACCAGCAAAACCGACACCACCTGTTAACCTATTTGCGCAGGTGGGCTTTGTTAACCGTGGTTACTTTTTTACGGGTATGTTTCTGGAACAGGCTGGCATTTTAGCCTGCGTGTTTTTTTACACCATTTCAGCCCTGGCGTGCTGCACACTTGCTAAAACTGCTGCAGCTTACTGCTTGCTGGGGTAGCGCTTCGCAAATTTGCTAGAACAGCATTAATTACACAAAAAAATACGAACTTTTATTCTTGGAGCGTTACCCAGTGGGGTCTTGATTATTTTTTCTCCGGCAACAATGCAACACCCCATACCAGCACCTCAACCGTTCTATCTAACTTCTGAATTGTCCGACCATGAAAACACACTGCACCAGGCAGGGTTTACACATGACCGAATTAAACGGATCGCAGACAAAAGGGAGAAAAATTATAGAGCCACAGTTCGCGCCTTGGCCGAGCACCTGCCCAATCTTCAGGTAATCGGGGGTCTTGGGTTTGGCCCGGAGAGAATTACCAACATGCTGCGCAGGGCACGAGCACATGCAGCCGCAGAAATCGAACTGCTTGCAACTGCATCTACCAAAGAAACATTGTCGCAGTTTATAAATTATGGCCTAAAGCCTGCAAATGTGTCGAGCATGCTCTCTGGGGCACAGACAAGCCTTGCCAAAGCCCTCTACACATTACACAACAATATAAATGATTTTATAGCGCTAACAAAAGACCCGTTCAACATCCCAATCAAAACACTGTCGGGCATCCTCCATAACTCCGGCACCAAAATTGGCGAGAACATCCAGCTTTTGTCTCGAAACAGAGAAAAACTGCCTCAGATGATACAACCCAGGGCCATATCAAATAGCTATATACTCAAGACATTGCGGGAGCAAGCAGCTGCTCCAACAGCCCACCCATCAGAACCAGAGCACAACCTAGCGACAGTCGTGCGGCCTGCAGAAACGATTATTACAACTGGCCACACCTCAGAAGCGGCAGAAGCGGCAGACTCGAATGAGTTTATTGATTTCTTGTTGAGTGAAGTGCTTGGCGAAGGCGATTTAACTCAACAACCTTGCTTGTCCAGTGGGCAGCCTCCTGAGGCCAAAAGACAGAGAACTCAATAAGCTCGAAGCCCACCCAGGCCGCGTGCTGTCGGTGTCAACCTGTTATAGCTTGAAAACCGCGTACTTTTAATTCCTGACGTACATCTCCACGCGGCGGTTTTGTGCCTTGCCTGCTTCAGTGGTATTACTGCCGACCGGAAAACGTTCACCCAGGCCGCGTGCTGTTAAACGTGAATCAGCCACCCCACGGTTGACCAAAAAACCACTGACAGCCTGCGCACGGCGTACCGACAATTCCTGATTGTAGTCATCGGGCCCGGTGCTGTCGGTGTAGCCAATGATACACACCACCGTAGCTGGGTTTTCTTGCAAAGTGCCTGCAATTTGGCCCAAGGTGTTGGCAAACTGCGGCTTAATGCTGGATTGATTGGTGTCAAACAGCGCAGCGCCGGGAATGTCCAGCATCACCGAGCCATCGGCCTGCTCTTTGACTGCAATGTTGGTGCCCACCAGGTAGCCAAACAAGCCCCCCAAACCAGCACCCACCACAGCTCCGCCGGTTTTTTTGCTTACCGCTTTGCCCACCACTGCGCCAGCCACAGCGCCCAATGCGCCGCCAATTACCTGTTTGCTGGTGTCTATGGGGCGCTCGGGTGCTTGTGGGCAACCTGCCACCGCCACCGGGGAATTGGGGTCAAACTGGGGCTGGGCCTGCCCGCTTTGACGGGGCTGTTGCCCGGTGCCACAGGCCGCCAAGGCGGCAGTTAGCAACAAAACAAAGGGAAGTTTTTTGCCCAAGAAGAAAGCTGTTGTTTTTGTAGTGTGGGTCATGTTGAATCTCGCAAAGTGTAACGGTTCTGAATTTTCTCAGGGAATAAGCCACTTTAAGCGGTGTTTCAAAAAAACAGGGCATTTTGTTGCTTTTTAAGCAACCGGGTTGCCCACCTTTGCAACTTCCGTACGGCTTTGTGCCGCATTGGCACTAGCGCTTGGAAAGTAAGGGGCCGCGTTAATGGACGCATCACCAAAAACTCCTGGGGTGTAAAGTCGTCTACCATAATGGCCTCCAGGGCAAGGCGCTCTGCACGCTCCAGATTTTGCTGCTCTGCTTCGGTAATAATGCCCTGGGCAAGCGCCTGCTTTGCCATGTCAGGGGTAGATGCTTTTTCAAGCTTGCCTTGCCTGCGGGCTGCCTTCAACTTGCTTTCCACGGCCTGGGCTTCTTCAACGGCGTAAAAAGCAGCCATTAAACGCTTAACACCCACTGTTTTTTCCAGCTCTGCTGCTTCCCCAGCACCGTTGACCGCTGCTTCAGGCAAATACAAATCGCCAGCCAGGCGGTCAAACTGCGGGCCGCTGCGCACAATGGTTTTTGCCACACGGGCCATTAAACGGTCTTTGCCAGCGCCTGCCAGTGGGTTCATGCGCAAGCCCACATAACCCACGGTGCGCAGCCACCAGCCCACCGGGTTTGTACCAAAATTGGCATAAATGGCCTCAAAGGCAAGCTGAATGTTTTCCATGCAGGTTTCCAGGGCGTACTGGGCAAGCGGCAAATCTTCCTTGATTTCGCCTTCTGCCAGGTAACGCCGCACCGTAGAAACCGCCAGCAACTGCCAGGCCAGCGCATCGGCAAAATACCCGGTTAATTGCTGCCGCACTTTAAGCTGCCCACCCACAGTAATTAAAGCCAAATCCGTAAGGTACGCAAAACGCGAAGAGGCCCACGCCAGTTTGCGCAAGTACGGTTTTAAACCATCCACAGCAGGCACATCGGCCAAGTAACCGCGCGTTGCAGTAAGCCCTATCAATCGGCCTGTGTTGATTACCATATCGATAACCCAACCCCGCAAATTGGCACTAAACGCCTGCAGGTCGTTGGCCTCCAGGGCATTGACTATTTTCATAGCATACGGGTGGCAACGCACTGCGCCTTGCCCAAACACAATCAGCGAGCGGGTCATGATGTTAGCGCCTTCCACTGTAATGCCCACCGGGGCAGAACAATACGAGCGGCCAATAATATTGTTGGGCCCCTGCATAACCCCCGCGCCACTGAGAACATCCATGGCATTCATGCCCTGCTTACGTGCCAGCTCGGTTAGATAAGCCTTCCAAACCGCAGACACTACCGGTGGCTGCTCGCCGGAATCGAGCGCGCTAACCGCATACACCCGCGCCGCTTCTGCCAGGTACGCCATACCAGCCAGTTCGGCCAGTTTTTCTTGCACGCCCTCCATGTCGCAAATGGGCATACCAAACTGTCGGCGCACCCGCG
>JAAURO010000067.1 GCA_012032215.1 Limnobacter sp. | reverse complement strand
GTCATGTCATCGATGAGGTTTAGCGTAAGCAGGCTTTCTATCAGGCCAATGGCGGCCAAAATCAATGCATAGGGCAGCACAATGCCAAGGGTTTCCAGGCTCCAGGGTACTTGCGGCACCGAAAAAGTGGGCAGCCCACCCGCAATGGAACCCAAATCACCTACGGTTTTGGTGTTCACGCCCAGAGCGATTACCCCCACCGATACGCATGCAATGGCAGCCAGGGTAGAGGGCACCGCTTTGGTAAGCCTAGGCAGCAGGTAAATAATGGCCATGGTAAGCACCACCAACGCACCCATCATGGAGAGGCTTTCGCCTGACATCCAATGCACTGCGCCATCAGCGTCCAGTGTTCTGAAATGGGCAAACTGTGCCAGAAAAATAACAATCGCCAATCCATTCACAAAACCCAGCATGACGCTGTAGGGCACCATGCGAATAAACTTGCCCAGCCGTGCCGCGGCAAACAGCAGTTGCAACACACCCATTAACACCACGGTGGCAAACAGGTATTGCGCACCATGTTGCACCACCAGCGCCACCATAACCACGGCCAGCGCGCCAGCAGCACCCGAAATCATGCCTGGCCTGCCGCCAATTGCCGAGGTAATCAAACAAACCAGAAACGCAGCATACAAGCCGGTTAGGGGCGAAACCTGCGCAATAAGGGCAAACGCAATGGCTTCTGGCACCATGGCCAGGGCCACAGTAAGGCCGCTGAGCAAATTGGTTTTAATGACTTGGGGCTGAAAGTGTTTTACGACGATGTTCATGTTGGACGCTTAGAAAATATCAGAAGGTAAAAGATGCTAAGCAGCTGGCACAAAAGGCAAATTGCAGGCCGCATGGTGACAGAAGCAGGGCTTGCTGTCCAGTTGGCCTGGGCAATAGCTAACCCGCACGGATGAAACACTGGCCGATTTTTTCTGTTTTCCGACAGGCCATGCTAAGGTTGCGGTTTGGTGCACAAGACCCGCAACAGCCATGTTTTTCCCCCAAGCAAAACGCGTACACCACTACCGACAATACGCAGTGTAGCGCGTGCCCCGCTGATGCCGCTTGCACGCCGGGCTGGTTTCTGGCGGACTGCTTTCTGGCGCACAACCGTGTGCCTGTGTATGGGTTTAGCCGGGGCCAGCGCCCCCACCGCAGCAGAGGCATTCATGTTTAAAAAAATAGTGTATTCATCGCCCGTAGAAGGGCAACTGCTGTACCAAGGCAAACCCATGCCCGGCGTAGAAGTTGTGCAAACCCTGTACAGCGGCGGCTTCAAAGACGACAAACTGGTGCGCACCACCCGCACCGATGCCACCGGCAAATTCCACTTCGACGCCGTGGAAGAAAGAAGGCTGTTCCGCCCGGATTTGTTGTCGGCGAATCCGATGATTCTTCAAAGTATTTATGCCGATCATGACAATCAAAAATACGGCCTCTGGAGCTTCCAAAAGAATGATTTCTATGAGCGCTCAGAAACACCCGAAAAATGCATCAAGCTTAATTGCAACATGTCAGATTACACAGAGTGGGCAGGCCTGCGCTTTCCCAAATGCCAACCCGAATACGACTCTCAAAAGGTAGCCGAATGAATTCGCTAAGTCCAAGTCAAGTTCTAGAAATTGCCAATACTGCTTATATTGCTGGAAAAAAAGATCTCATTGCTTTTAAACAAATACTTCTTAGAAGCCCATTGCAGCCTTTACTCGACATCAACACCCTGGGCCGTTGGGATGCTGTCAAAACCTTTGGTGGGGCGATATAGGTGGAGAAATATAATATGGCAGAGTGTTCGGCTTGGTACTGTGCGCAAACCCGTTTCTTTCGCGCCATAAAGAAAGAAAGTACGCCTGTAAGCCGGATTCTGTTCAGGCACCTACCGGCGCCCCGGCAACCATTCCTCTAGACGGGCCATTACTGAACCGTTCAAGCCACCTACCCGCACACGCAGAAGAAGCGCTGCCGACCCATAGGGCCTGTGTGCCTATTTGGTGTTGCTCCGGGTGGGGTTTACCGTGCCAATTCTGTTGCCAGAATTGCGGTGGTCTCTTACACCACCGGTTCGCCCTTGCCTGTGCTGCACAGCAGCCATCGGCGGTCTATTTTCTGTGGCACTTTCCGTCGACTTGGAGCCCCTGGGGGCCTTGCTTCGCCTGGCGGTTAACCAGCACCCTGCTTCCTGGGAGTCCGGACTTTCCTCTCCTGAATTGCTTCAGCAGCGGCTGCCCGGCGTACTTTCCAGCCACAGTGTAAACGCACTGCATTACAGCACCAAGGCTTTTTTATACCGGCCAGATTAATCGTTGGCTTTACGGGAAGAAAACCGGCCTGTTACATTCATCCAATTCCAGCCGATTTAAAAACACCACAGCTGTTTTAGCCCACCAAATCAACCCGCCAAGGCAACTCCTCCCCCGCCATAAAAGGCACAATGCCCGCCCCAGAGCCATAGGAAAACGGCAGCTCGTGCGGAATACGCTGCTCAACCCTCTGAAAACGCACCTTGCGAGCATTCACCGGCAAGTCGTAAAACGCAGGGCCATTCAAGGCACAAAATTGCTCGAACACTTCTGTGGAAGGCAAGGCTCCGGCCTGCTCAAAGGCCAAAGCATACATTTCCAGGGCAAAAGGCGCGCTGTAGCAACCCGCACACCCGCATGCCATTTCCTTAAGATGGCGCGCGTGCGGCGCACTGTCGGTGCCCAGAAAAAACTCCGGGCGGCCACTTGTAGCCACATCCAGCAGCGCCAAACGATGCTCTTCGCGCTTAAGCACAGGCAAGCAATACCAGTGCGGCTGCAAGCCCCCTTTAAACAAGGCATTGCGGTTAAACAGCAAATGCTGAGGGGTAATGGTTGCGCCAAGCAGCGGCCTACCCGAGGAATCGCTTGTGCATTCCTGCTGTACATACTGGGCGGCCTGCCGGGTGGTAATATGCTCAAACACCACGCGCAAAGCAGGAAAACGCTCACGCAGGGGTTTCATAACTGTTTCAATAAAACGCGACTCACGGTCGAACACATCCACGGCGGCATCGGTTACCTCTCCGTGCACCAGCAGGGGCAAACCACACTCCTGCATGGCCGCCAGGGCCTGTGTGCACTGGCCTAGCAAATCAGATACACCCGCATCCGAATTCGTAGTGGCCCCAGCAGGGTACAACTTCACCGCCTTGACGCAATCGCTGGCAGCAGCTTCCAAAATGGTATTTGCAGAGGTGCTGCCCGTCAGGTAAAGCACCATCAGTGGCTCGAAAGCCTGCATGGCTTCCAGCTCAAGCGGTGAATACCCTGTTGCCAGCCCAACCTCCGCAGAAGAAACCTGGGCAGCTTCATGCACTTCTGCCAGAGCCTTCAAAATACGCGCCCGGTAACCCTTGGCCAAGCCCACATCGGTTATCGGGGGCTTCAGGTTTGGCATTACAATGGCACGCCCAAAGCGCGCCGCCGTAGCCGGCGCCACATATTGCAGTCCCTCACCATCCCGCAGATGCACATGCCAATCGTCGGGCTGGGTTATTTCAAAATCACTGAGCATGGTTTCCTCCTGGCTGCCCAATCAATACCACGCGCAAATCATTCACATTGGTGTTGGTGGGCCCGGTAACCAGCAAACGCCCCAAGCGATCAAAATAGCTGTAGCTGGTATGCAAATCAAGATGTCTGCGCGCAGAAAGGCCCTGGGTTTTTGCCCGCTGGGCATCGCCAGGTAACAACATGGCCCCGGCATGCCCACCCAACCCATCGGTTCCATCTGTATCTGCAGCCAAAGCAGCCACCGGGTGCATTAAGTGGGTCTCTGCCAGATACATCGAAAACGCCAGCAAAACTCGGAGTTTCTACCGCCCTTGGCCTGCCGCATTTCCGCATCGGTCAAGGTAACCGTGCACTCACCACCGCTTACAATGGCAACCGGCGGCTTAGGCCACCCGCCTTTTTCATTGGCCACCTGCAAGGCCATGGCAGCAACCACACGCGCCACATCTCGCGCCTCCCCTTCCAAGGAATCCCCCAAGGTAAGCACATGGTAGCCCGCCCCCTCCAGCATTTTTCCCACAGCATCCAGGCTCATGGCATTGCTGGCTATCATGGTAGTGCGCACACGTGAAAACACACCCGATCTGCTGCCAGGCGTTTCCGGCACCTCCCCCCTTTTGCCGCGCTCCAGATAACGCTGAATAGAATGGGGCGGCTGCAAACCCCAGCGTTGCAACACATCAATGGCATCTTGAAAGGAAGAATCGTCCGGGCTGAAAGGGCCCGAGGCAATGTGGCTGGGGTTGTCGCCCGGCACATCGGATACCAGCACCTGAAACACCGGCACCGTGCACAGCGCCGCCAATTGACCGCCCAAAGTACGCGTCACATGCTTGCGCACAATATTGATTTCGTCAATCGGCGCGCCGCACGCCAGCAAAGCACGGTTTAAATGCTGCAAATCAACAAAAGGCACAGGCCCAACCGGCACACTCAGCAGGCTGGAGCCACCACCCGAAACCAGTGCAATCACCGCATCGCCCGCCGGGACATTGGCAAGCTCGTGCATTAAACGCTTGGCAGCACGCTGGCCGTCTTCATCGGGAACCGGGTGCGCAGCCTCTACCACAGCCACTCGGCTGGTTGGCGCAGAATAGCCGCGTCTGGTCACCACAAAACCACCCAGACGCTCTGTATGCTGGCAAGCCACCTCCAGGCACGAGGCCATGGCAGCACTGGCCTTCCCTGCCCCATATACCCAAACCCGCTCACGGGCAGGAGCCACTTCGTTCAGCCAAGGTGCAATTTGATCGGTCCACAAAGGCTGCATTTGTACGGCAGGTTTGGCTACCTCTACGCCAGTATCGAACACACGCCGTAAAAAATCAGCATTCAGAAATTTAGACGCAACCATGAACTCTCTTGCAGTAAAAGCAGCAACCAAACAGCGTGTATTAGACCATGTACCACCTGCCAAGCAAGCATTCAAAACACCAACAGCCCCACCAATTTTCAAACAAAGATTTGATACGGTTTCACTCGTACCTACCCGACGATCTCGGCGGGTACATGGACTGATCACAGCCCAGCCCGTACGGCAGAGGCTGACGCTGCGCCAAGCGCTGCAGAAAATCCGCACGTTGTGGCGCATCCAAGCGCCCCAAAGCCTTCACGGCATTGTAAAAAGACGGGAAATCCGAACCACAGCGGGCAAAAAGCGTTTTAAACGACGGCACCTCCTGGTTGTACAATCCCACCAGCGCCAACCTTGCGTTATTAACTCCACCTTGAAAATAGGGTTCGAAATCGTTCCAGCCCGCCCACTCCAAATCCCGGACTTGTCGATAGTCTTGCGACAACGCATTCAGACGCTCCTGTTTGCGTTGCAATTTTTCTGCCCGGCTCAATGTGGGATCGTCGTATACCACCTCCAAATCGGTTTTGGCCTGTCCAAGTAAATCCGTAAACTGCTCCCGTTTGGCGTTAAAAGAACGGTATTGTTCAATAAAAGCATCGTCACCCAATCTATCTAACCAGGCCTGCACCCCCAACTCCTCTACAGCCGTAGCAAAACTTTCGTTAAAGCGCGTGTCGTCAGAAATATAAACAACCTGGTGGGCCAACTCATGAAACAAAAGCCGGGCCAACTCACCCGGCGGTAAATACACAAAAGTGTTTAAAACCGGATCTGCTGTCAATCCCAACGTAGAATAAGCAGGCACACCCACAACCACCGTGTCCCAACCCTCCTCAGAAAGCGCACTTGCCAGCTCTTTGGCACTTGCTTCATCGAAAAATCCCTTGTACGACACACAACCAAACAGCGCGAAACACCACCGTTTAAGCTCAAAACTGTCATCTCTGGAGGCCACCACATTCCAGACCACAAAACGCCGTCCCAAATCTGTGTACTGGCTGTATGCCCGGTTTTCCGGCATAGCCAGCTTGTCCACCGAATAACGCCGGATATCCTTGACCAGCTCTAGCTGAGCACGCAATCTCGGCTCCAGATTTTCTTGCAACAACAGCGAGTCAATGTCTTGCGCCTGGGCAAGCACCGTGATGTGCCCACGTGCAGCATCCCACACATACGAAATCGAGCCACAACCGCTGAGCAGGGCAAGCAGCAGCCAAAGTAGCAAGGCTTTCAAACAACTCAACAAATCAATTGCTCCTACGTGTTCTTCAGGCACGATGTTTTTCGAACGGTCTCACTGTGTCCAGAGTACGCCCTCCTTCCTATAACCACGCAACACTGGGTGATAAGACGTCGCAGAAGAAATTCGAACCAAAAGCCGCATCGAATTTGCATAGCATGAGAAAAACTGCGATTCTTGACACTCCAATTGACTCGTCAAATATAACGCCGTGAATCCTGAAGTCGTTGAACGCTGGGTTAAAACCAGAAAAGACATCCACGCACACCCAGAACTGCGCTACGAGGAAAACCGAACCGCAGCCCTGGTAGCCGCACGCTTAAAAGAATTAGGCTATGCCGTTGAAACAAAGATTGGCAAAACCGGAGTTGTCGGCAAACTAATTGGTGCTTCTCCGTCGAAAAGCACAAACCCCAATGCCCCCCCTGGGTCTGGCAGCGTGCAACCCTATCGTCGGCTCGGATTGCGGGCCGACATGGATGCCCTGCCCATTACCGAGCAAAACACCTTTGCACACGCCTCGCGGCACACTGGCAAAATGCATGCTTGTGGTCACGATGGCCACACAGCCATGTTACTGGCTGCCGCCGAACTACTAGCCACCCGGAAAGACTTCTGTGGAGAACTCATACTTGTTTCCAACCCGCAGAAGAAGGTGGGGCGGGTGCCAAAGCCATGCTCGATGACGGTTTTCTGGAAAAATACCCCCTGGATGCCATTTTTGCCATGCACAACTGGCCAGGCTTGGCCGAAGGCGAGTTTGCCGCTCACACGGGCGCCGTTATGGCGTCTAGCAACGAGTTCCACATCAAGGTTCATGGAAAGGGTTGTCACGCCGCCATGCCAGACCTTGGCACAGACCCCATCGTTATTACCGCAAACCTGATTACCACCCTCCAAACCCTGATTAGCCGTAACCGCAACCCTCTAGACCCGGCAGTCTTATCAGTCACGCAAATGGCAGCAGGTAACACACTGAATGTTATTCCCGAGTTTGCAGAGATAAAGGGCACTGTTCGCACATTTTCAACCAGCACCCTAGAAATGCTTGAACAAGAAATTGTTCGACTTTCCAAGTCGCTTTCACAGGCATTTGGTGCAACAGCCGAAGTACGGTTCATTCGGGTGTACCCACCGACCATCAATAATCCAGACATGGCTCAACTTGCCAAGCAAGCCTTGCAACAAACAGAAGGCGTTCACACGGTGCATACCACCCTGAAACCCAGCATGGGAGCTGAGGACTTTTCGTTTTTTCTTGAAAAAATTCCAGGAGCTTACCTGTGGATAGGCAACGGCAACGGTACGCACCGGGAATCTGGCCACGGCATGGGCCCCTGCATGTTGCACAACCCAAGCTATGACTTTAACGACGCATTGCTTCTGCTAGGTGCGAGAGCCTGGGTATCGGTATTTGAGCATTTTTTCGAACGCGAAATATAGACAAACAACTCACCCATCAAAAACCCCACCGTAAGGTGGGTTTTTTATGATTAATGATGAGCCTGACGATGACCTACTTTCACATGCGAGCTGCACACTATCATCGGCGCTAAGGCGTTTCACGGTCCTGTTCGGAATG
>JAAURO010000066.1 GCA_012032215.1 Limnobacter sp. | reverse complement strand
CGGGAATTGGCACAGCGTTTGTGCGCCAAGGGTTGTGTGGTGCAACTGCCTTGGGGCAGCCCCGCCGAACACGAGCAGGCGCAACGCATTGCTGTGCACATGGCGGGCGTAGAGGTGTTGCCCCACATGCAGTTGGGCGAGTTGGCCGAGCGCATGGGCCAGGTGGATTTGGTGGTGGGGGTGGACACGGGCCTTACCCACTTGGCGGCTGCGCACTGTTTGCCTTTGGTGGCTTTGTTTTTTGCCACGCCTGCGTGGTGTTATGCGCCCAGGTTTAATCCGGCTGCAATAAGTGTGGGCGATGTTGGCCATGTGCCCAGCGTGAATGAGGTCTGTGAGGCTGTTGATCGTTTTTTACAAGGAAGCCAGGTTTGATGAATTTGAATGGTTTGCTTGATGGCCTGAATGGGCTGGTTAAAACCGGGGCTTGGCCCTTTCGCTCGGCACGCTTGCTGTACACCATGCTTGTTGTGTTGCTTTTGCCGGTGTTTGTGGGTCATTTGCTGGCCCGTTCCCGCAGGCAGCCGGATTACTTAAAAGGCTGGGCGCAGCGGTTTTTGGCGCAAGTGCCCAAAGGCTACCGGGGCATGGCTGCTACGCGCCGTGTGTGGGTGCATGCGGTGTCGGTAGGAGAAAACAACGCGGTGTTGCCGCTGGTAAAAGCCTGGGCAGACAAAAACCCTGAAGATGTGTGGGCTTTTTCGTGCACAACGCCCACCGGGCTGGAGGCTGCCAAACGCCAGTTCTCCGGGTTGAAGGGCGTTCTGTTTTTTTATCTGCCTTACGATTTACCCTGGTTGATGCACCGTTGCCTAACGCGTGTACAAGCCAACCAGCTTTGGTTGGTGGAAACCGAGCTTTGGCCTAACCTGCTGCATGTGGCACAACGCATGGAACTGCCTGTGGCACTGGTGAATGCGCGTGTTTCTCCCAACACGGCCAAACGGCTTGCGCAATTTCGTCTGTTAAGCGAACCGGCGGTGGGTGGCTTGCGTGCCCTGGTGGCTCAAACCGACAGCGATGCCAGCGTGTTTGCTGCCTTGGGCCGCCCGCCCGAAGCCGTGTGTGGCAATCTGAAATTTGATGTGCCCCACCGACCCGAATTGGCCGCACTGGGGCTGCAATGGCGCAAGGCGTGGGGGGCACGCCCTGTGTTGCTGCTGGCCAGCAGCCGTGAAGGCGAAGAGGCTCTGTTTCTGGATGCATTGGTGCGCGCACAGTTTTTTAAACGTTTGCCACAGGCCTCGGTGTGGGTGGTGCCTCGGCACCCACAGCGCTGCGATGCCGTGTTCGAGGCCATGTCGGTGGCGTCTGCCCGCTTGGGCGTGCCCCTGCCAGTGCGGCGCAGCCAGTTTGCTGATTATTCGGAAGCGGGTTCTGAAACCGCAGCCAGCCTGGTGCTGGGCGACTCCATGGGCGAAATGCCTGCCTACTACACGGTGGCATCAGTCGCGTTTTTGGGAGGTTCCTGGGCCGAGTTTGGCGGGCAAAACCTGATTGAAGCCTGTGCTTACGGCTGTCCGGTCTGGATGGGGCCGCACACCTACAATTTTGCCAAAGCGGCTGAAGATGCCATAGAAGCTGGCGGCGGCAAACGGTTTAAAAGCCTTGCAGAAGCCACCGCAGCGTTTCTGGAATGCCACGGCGATTTAGGCCCGCAGGCCACAGAGCTTGCGCGCGCGTATGCGGCAAAACATGCGGGTGCCACGGCGGCAACCTTGCAGGTGTTGGAGAGGGTTGTAGCTGGAAAATTGTAATATGGCATAGTGTTAAGCTGAACCCTATGCCATATTACAATTTTCCAGCTATAGTCTGGGTGTAGACAAAGCATTGTGAAATCGAGCCGGGTGCAACGCCAGGTTGTCCAGACTGTTTTATTTTTCCAGGAATGCATCCATGAACTGCATTTTAAAGAAAGGGTCTCGCGGAAAAAATGTGCTTGCTTTGCAAGCGACCTTGAATGACACGCCCCCGGTTAAAACCCCACTTGCGCAGGATGGCGTTTTTGGTGAAAAACACACGCGGCTGTTGTGGCTTTTCAAAGGTGGGCAGGGCTTGTGGCCGATGGTGTGGTGGGCAGCAAGACATGGGCCGCATTGGGCAGCGCAGCGCGCAAAAGCGCTGTGCCAAACACCGATGAACACTTGAACGACAGGGGCAACAGCCCGTTTGCAAACCCACAGGCGGAACTTGCAGAAATAGCAGCAAGGTATTTGGGCATTCAGGAAACAGGCAACAATATGGCGGGTTCCTGCAATGAGCTCCTGGCCATTTTTAATGCCGACAACCTGGCACCCAATGGCGAAACAGATGGCTACCCCTGGTGTGCATCGTTTGTGTCTTATTGCGTGCAAAACCTGTGCCAAAGTTCAACATGGTATGCGGCATTAAAACCACCCAGAGAGGCATCGGTTGACCGATTTTTGAATGTTTGGGCAAAAGCGGCCAAGTGCCTGATTTTTGACAACCAGTCTACAGATTTTACGCCGCAGGCTGGCGATATCCTGGTTTTTACGTTTTCACACATCGGCATTGTCGAGCAGGTGGGGGAAGGGCTTTTAACCACCATTGAAGGCAATACCAATCAGGATGGCTGTCGGGAAGGAACCCACGTGCTCAGAAAAAACCGGCCTTTTTCACTGGTGAAGAAGTACATACGGATTCCAGTGGCTGCTGCACAGCCTTGATCGTGTACTTTTGGCACCTCAGGCCCTCGCCATTATTTGTTAATCGCCGACAGTTCCATCAACCGGGTTTCTGCTTCTTGCTCCAGGTATATCCAGTCCACAATGTCGCTGCTGGGTTCGTAACCACTTACCAGTTGCTGCATCATCAGGCGTACCACACTGGGGTCGTTGGCGTTCAGTGCCAGTTCCAGGGCGCTTAGTTTGTTGCGCAGTTCGGCCCACGGTAAAAAATCTTCGTGGGCTTTTAAAATTCTGGGGTGTGAGGTGGGTTGGGGGTTGTGGCCTATCAGCAGTTCTTCGTACAGTTTTTCGCCAGGGCGCAGGCCGGTAATGGCTATTTCGATGTCGCCATCGGGGTTGTTTTTGCTGCGAAAGGTCAGGCCGGACAGTTCGACCATGCGGCGTGCCAGGTCCATGATTTTACCGATTGTCCCATGTCCAGCACGAACACATCGCCGCCTTTGGCCATGGCTCCGGCTTGTATGACGAGTTGTGCGGCTTCGGGAATGGTCATGAAATAACGGGTGATGTCGGGGTGTGTGAGGGTGATGGGGCCGCCATCACGGATTTGCTGGCGAAACTTGGGTACCACTGAGCCGGAAGAGCCCAGCACATTGCCAAAACGCACCATGGAAAAGCGTGTGGACGTTGTGGTGGCTGCCAGCCCTTGCAGCATCATTTCCGACAGGCGTTTGCTGGCGCCCATCATGTTGGTTGGGCGTACTGCTTTGTCGGTGCTTATCAGCACAAAGTCTGTTACGCCGCTTTCAATGGCGGCTTGCGCTGCTTTGAGTGTGCCCAGCACGTTGTTTTTAATGCCTTCGGCGGGGTTGTGTTCTACCAGCGGTACGTGTTTGTAGGCGGCGGCATGGTACACGGTGTCGGGTCGCCAGGTAGACATGATTTCGTAGATGCGTTCGTCGTCTTGAACCGAGGCCAAAAGTGGCACCAGCTTCAGTGCACGTTCATCGAGTTTGTTTTCCAGCTCTTGGTGAATGTCATAGAGCGCAAATTCGCTTTGTTCCACCAGCAGCAAAATACTGGGGCCTACGTTGACAATCTGCCGGCACAGTTCGCTGCCTATCGACCCACCCGCGCCTGTTACCAGCACTACTTTGCCTACAATGTTTTTGGAGAGCAGGATGTGGTTGGGAGTCACCGGGTCGCGGCCTAGGAGGTCGTCGATGTCGAGTTCGCGCAGGTCTGAAACACTGACTTTGCCTTGCACCAGGTCGTTCATGTTGGGCAGGGTGCGCACGCCAACCTGGGCCTGACGAATGGTGCACAATATTTCGTTGCGCCGCTTGCGGTTAATCGAGGGCAGGGCCAGCAGCACATCGCGGATCTGCAGGGTGCCTACGAGGTTTTGCAGGTCGGCGGGGTTGTAGATGGCTAGCCCGTTCAGGACGTGGCCGTGCAGGCGGTCGTCGTCGTCGAGAAATCCGGCCACTTGCATTTCATGGCTGTTTTGCAAGGCAGCGGCTAGTTGTCTGCCCGAGGTGCCCGCGCCGTAAATAAGTGCTTTGGGCCGCGAGGCGCGTTTCAGTATGCTGGCGTATTCATCGCCCAGCCACACGCGGGCAAACGCGCGCGATGCACCAATCGAGAGCAGCAACAAAATGGGTTGAATAATACCAACCGTGCGCGGTACGTCAGAAAACCCGATGGCCGTAAAAAGCGCTGCGTACAGGAGCCCATATATGCAGACTGCGCGGGCTACGGTTAGCAGGGCGGGCCAGCCGCTGTAGCGAAAAATGGCGCGGTACAAGCCATTTACGACAAATATGGGAAGTGCAAACGCGATAGACAGGCCGGCAGCCCAGGCGGCACCTTTTGCCCAGGTGCTTGGGCCGGTAAAACTGATAAATTCGCCCAGGCGCAGATAGTAAGCCAGCCACACCGCGAGTACGCACAGGCTGACATCCAGCAGGATGACGGCGATGCGTTTGGCCGAGCGTGGCAAGGCCAATATGGGCGGTGCAAGCTGGGCGAGATGTTTTTTAAACAGGTAACGTTCCATGGTGTAACGCTCCGTCAGTCGGGTTTGTGTGTGATGCGGTCGCCTGCTCCGCGGCCAAGTGCCGTGAGCAGGATGAATCGCAGATAAGTGCGCACGGACAGGGTTTTGATCAGTTGTGCATCGGTGTGTGCAAGAAGTTCGGGGGTGGACATGTCTATGCCATTAATTTGTGCCAGCCCTGTGATGCCTGGACGCACTTCAAATACCCTGCGCTGGGCACGCTGCGCAATGACTGCGGTTTGGCTGGGTAGGCAGGGGCGCGGGCCTACCAGGCTCATGTCGCCCTTGAGCACATTCCAGAGTTGTGGCAATTCATCCAGTTTGGTGCGCCGAAGAAATCCGCCAAAAGAGGTGATGGCACGCGCATCGGCCAGGTGTGTGGCGACCGAAGCTGTGTTGGGGCGCATGGTTCGAAACTTGACCAGGGTGAATGGGCGTTGCCCGCGCCCCACGCGCACTTGGCGAAACAGTGGGGAGCCTGTGTCTGCCAAACCCAGCACAAAAAGAAGCACGAGCAGGGGGAGCAAAAGCAAAAGCCCGAGTAAGGAGAACAGGAGATCGAGTGACCGGGTCATGGGTGTTTGGGGGTTGGAAGGGGTTTGGAAGCCAGCATTTCCTGCAGGCCTTCTGACAAGGAAATTTGCGCTTGCCAGCCCAGTTCGTGTTGAATGCGCGCTGGCGAGTAACATTCGGAATCGAGCAAACGCGATACCAGATCGGAATTGATTGGGAAGGGTCGGTTTAGCAAGGCCGCCGTTATGCACCCAGCTATATCGCCCGCTTTGCCTGCCCCACGAAGTAGCCAGGCAGGTGCTTGCCACGAGAAACGCGGTGTTGGTGATGCCGCCAAAATAGCTTGACAGAGTTCGCTGCCGGAATAAGCGTGCGGGTGGGCCACGATGTAAGTTTGGCCGTTGGCTTGTGGCAGGTGCGCGACCAGGTGAATGGCGCTTATCACGTCGTTGACGTGCACCAGTGAACGGCGATTTCCTGTTTTTGGCAGTTGCGGAAACCACCCGGCACGAATGGCCTTTGCCAGACGTTCCAGATTGCCTCGCCCGCCCCGCCCATATACCATTGCCAAGCGCAGGCTAACCACATGCATGCCATAGCGAATGCCTGCTTGTAACACGGCGTCTTCTGCGGCGCGTTTGGCAATACCGTAAGGTGTGGCAGGTTGACCGGGCCAGCTTTCAGTAATGCAGGTGTTACCGGGTTCGGGCATTGCTTTAACGCTGGATAAAAAAACAAAGCTACGTACACCCGCTTGGCCTGCGGCTTCTACCAGATTGCGGGTGCCTTCATAATTAATGCGCCAGTGGGCAGGAAGATCAGTAGACGCAAAAGCATGCGCATAGCCTGCGCAATGAAACACGGTGGTAACGCCCGCACAAGCGGCCTTAAGCGATTTGGTATCCAGCAGATCGCCCACTTTTTCGTGGGGCAAGCCTGCGGGGCACCTGACCAAGGCGGTATGGCCCGGTTGCAACAGTTTGCTGCCAATAAAACCACTTGCACCGGTTACCAGGGTTGTCATGGTTGCTCCGTGTGGGGCAAACGCCCGAGGTGCAGCCGGAAGTAGCGCAGCATGCTGGCTGCATGCCACTTTAAATAACGCAGATTGCGTCGGCTTGCCCGTTGGGCTGCATGAATAACATGTACACCGGGATGTAAAACAACGGCGTGGCCTGATTTCCAGAGGCGCACGCAGATGTCTACGTCTTCGTAGTACAGAAAAAATCCTTCGTCAAAACCACCAAGAGCACGGTAGGTGTCGGCTTTAAACAGCATGAACATGCCGGCTGTCCAATCCACAGCAACAGGGATTTGCGTGTTGAAATGGATGCGTCCATCGCCTAATCCGAGCAGTTTGCCAAACAGTTGGCGCAGTGTGGGAAAGTGTCGGGCGCTGTCTTCTGCGGTGCCGTTGGGGTGGTAAACCGCCGGTGCCACCATGCCGGTTTTGTTGTTGGCAAGTGTGTGTGCCAAGGTGGGAAAGGGGTCGCTTTGAATGTGAATGTCGGGGTTAAGCACGGCAAATAGCGCCGTGTTGCAGTGTTTAAATGCCTGGTTGTGATTGGCCGCAAATCCTTGAGGGTGTGTGTTACAAATTGTGCGCACGCGTGTGGTTAAGGAATCGGGACAGGCAATGGGTGGTTCAGGCAGATTTTGGGTAATCAGCACTTGGGCGATGCCCGTGCAGTGTGCCAGGTCTTGTAGCAGTGCAGCCACTAATTTGCCTTGGCCATGACTGACAATAGACAGGGTTGTCAGGTGGGGCGCTTGGGTGTTTGCAGTGTCAAACGGTGTGTCAGTCATGGTGTGGCATGGGTGAGTCAGACACGCTTTTTTCATGCGGTGTTTTTTGAAACACGCCATACAGACAATATTGCCGCATGTGCTCGTTTAACCATTCGGATTGAACGGGTGTGTAAAACAGCTGTGTTAAATGAAAGCCTGCGTGTTGTGTTGTGGAAACCAACAGTGCAGCATCGTAAAATATTTTGTGATCGGGGTCGCTTGCATAGCCGCGCTGGCCGGGCACGCCCACCAGCAACGTGCCGCTTGGGCGTAGCACGCGGTGTATTTGTTGCAGCAGCGGTTCGGGCTGGGCGAGGTGTTCCAGCACGTTGTCCAGCATAACACTGTCGAAGTGCGCATCGTTGAAAGGCAGGTGATCAATGGGCATAAGCCGGGCATCCAGCCCTTGCTGCTGGCACCACTGCACGGTGTCGGAATTAATATCCACTCCAACAGTGCCGGGGCGATAACGCAAAAAATCTCCAATGCCGCAGCCTACATCCAGTGCCTTTCCGTGTATGTGCCGGTTCAGCCTGGGGTACAGCCAATAACGGCGATAGCAAAGGCCAAGCTGACTGCGTCCTTTCAGGTAAGTGTAGTACTGTTTGTTGGTGCTCATGGGGTTTGTTCCAAAAGGGCTAAATATTGACAGGCTGCCGTGGCCTGTTGAAACACCGGTGGCAGCAGGCTGTTTTTTTTGTTGCC